>CAMVKS010000007.1 GCA_947167995.1 uncultured Prevotellaceae bacterium | reverse complement strand
GTGAGCCCGCCGAGTTGTGGGAGAAGCGCATCAAGCTGTTGAGCCCCTATCAGGTGAACGACGAGGTTATGGCCAACGCCAACCCCGAGGCTATCTTCCTGCACTGCCTGCCTTCGTTCCACGACCTCGAGACTTCGGTAGGCCGTGAGATTTACGAGAAATTTGGCTTGAAGGAGATGGAAGTTACCGACAAGGTATTCCGCAGCTCACAATCTAAGGTGTTTGACGAGGCCGAGAACCGCATGCACACCATCAAGGCCGTGATGTACGCAACATTGAAGTAAAAAGAATGATCAGGGATGAGTGGACAAGGGAAGAACGCGTTTCGGCTCTCCCCTCTCATCTCTTCCCTCTTCCCTTATAAATAATTATGAGCAAACGATTAGTTATAGCTCTGGGTGGCAACGCCCTGGGCAAGAACCCTCAGGAGCAGCTCGAGCTGGTGAAAGGCACTGCCTCGACCATCGTCGACCTCGTTGAGGAAGGATATGACGTAGTGATTGGCCATGGCAACGGCCCACAGGTGGGCATGGTGAACCTCGCGTTTGAGTACAGCGCTAACAACGGCGGTGGCACTCCCGCGATGCCCTTCCCCGAGTGTGGAGCCATGACTCAAGGCTACATTGGTTATCACCTGCAACAGGCTGTGGAGCGCGAGCTCGCACGCCGTGGCATCAACAAGCCTTGCGCCGCAGTGGTAACACAGGTGGTTGTTGACAAGAACGACAGTGCTTTCCAGAATCCCACCAAACCCGTGGGCATGTTCTACTCGAAGGAAGACGCCGACCGCATCGTGGCCGAGACAGGCTACACCTTTGTTGAAGATGCAGGACGTGGCTACCGCCGCGTAGTTCCTTCTCCCATTCCAGTGAAGATTGTGGAGCTACCAGTTGTTGAGCAACTCGTGGGCCTGCACAGCGTGGTTATCACCGTGGGCGGTGGTGGCATCCCCGTGATGGAGAAAGGTCCTGGCGACTATGAGGGCGTAGCAGCAGTTATCGACAAGGATCGCGCCAGCGCCAAGCTCGCGCTCGACCTCAATGCCGACATGCTCGTCATCCTCACCGCTGTTGAGAAGGTTTCTATCAACTTCAACAAGCCCGACCAGAAGGATCTTGACCGCATGACAATCGCCGAGGCTCGCCAGTACATCGCCGAGGGTCACTTCGCCCCTGGCAGCATGCTTCCCAAGGTGGAATCGTGCATCAGCTTCGTGGAGAACACCACTGGCGGCACTGCCCTCATCACCTCGCTCGAGAAAGCACGCGAGGCCCTCAAGGGCAACACTGGCACAATTCTGGTGAAAGAGTAATACATTCTTTATACACACACGCAAGAAATCAGGGCGAGCATCACATGCGATACTCGCCCTGATTGTTGTCTTCTTGTTTCAGTTATTTTCCTCTGGTTGCTATTTGGAAAGAGCTCACTGTATAGAGCTGGTCGCCATTAGAGAAACTGATGCTGAAATCGGCCACGCCATTTTTCAGTTTATTGGTGGCCACCACTTCGGCCTGGTATCTCACTGCCTTGCCTGGAGCCAGCTCGCTGATGATTGCTGTGGGGGAGAGATAGATTTGCTTTGTCCCCGACACAGTGATCACTGGAGCGATGTCATAAACATAATCATTGCCCATGTTTCGGACATCGAAGATGAGCTTCGAGTGCTCCTCAGCATCGATGCTGTTGTTGGCAATACCTTCCACTAAACGAATGTTCTCGATGACGATATTAGCATAAGGGCTGTAGGAATTGTTCTGGTGGTAGTCTTCGTAATCATAACCGTTGTAATAGTCGGATGTGCGACTCTCACTGCTGGTTTTGGGAGCTGTGGCCACGGCACCAATGGCACCGCCTATCGCCATACCGGCAAGCCTTCCCACGTCGCTGCCGCGCCATCCACCAGTTATTCCACCAATGGCCGAGCCAAACATGCCTCCTACCGATGCTCCTGTTGCCACGCCATAAAACTGACTTGCCGACTGGCAACTGCTCATCATTATCATCACAGCACTCATGGCTACCAAAATAGTCTTTTTCATAATAATCTTATTTAGTTTTATACTATAAACAATATTTTCTTTGTTTTCGCCGCTAAATTAGTAATTATCAAATAATGTGCCAAATTAAATAGACAAACGCGGCAATAAAATCTCCCAAAAAGCTAATATTTTTGATAATTTGACATTTATAAGACAAAAAAAAGTATTGATGGTTTAAAAAAATGTGATTACCTTTGTGGGTGAAAAAATGATAAAACTATAACAAAATGGGAGCAAAACTGATAACCATAGCAATCGACGGACATTCATCGTGTGGAAAAAGTACGATGGCAAAATCACTGGCAAAGCGCATTGGATATGCCTACATTGACACAGGAGCCATGTATCGTGCCGTAACACTCTACTGCCTGGAGCGCGACATGATTAAGGGAGAAGAGGTGAACAAGCCCCGCCTGCGTCGCCACATGCCCAAGATTGAAATCTCGTTCAAAGTAAACAGCGAGGGCAAGAGCGAGACCTGGCTCAACGGCAAGAATGTGGAACAAGAAATACGCGGCATGGAAGTGAGCAACAAGGTGAGCCTTGTCTCGGCAATAGGTTTTGTGAGACGTGCGATGGTAGCTCAGCAGCAGGCCATGGGCAAGAACAAAGGTATTGTGATGGACGGCCGCGACATAGGAACAGTAGTATTCCCCGATGCCGAACTGAAAGTTTTCATCACCGCCTCGGCTCAGGTGCGTGCCGAGCGCCGCTTCAAGGAACTGCAAAGCAAGGGCGACACCACTACCACCCTCGAAGAAGTGCTTGCCAACGTCGAGGAACGCGACCGCATCGACTCGACACGCAAGGAAAGCCCACTGCGCCGCGCCGACGATGCTCTGCTGCTCGACAACTCCAACCTCACCCTTGAGCAGCAAGATGAGTGGCTTTACAACGAATACTTGAAAAAGGTAAAGTGAATCGACTGCACTAATGGTCATTGAGATAGAAAACGGATCGGGATTCTGCTTCGGTGTGACAACAGCAATCCGCAAAGCCGAGGAAGAGCTCAACAAGAGTGGGCAACTCTACTGTCTGGGAGACATCGTGCACAACAGCAACGAAGTGGAGCGGCTGCAACATAAGGGTCTCGTAACCATCACTCACGAGCAGCTGCGCCATCTTCACGATGTGAAAGTGCTACTGCGTGCTCATGGCGAGCCCCCCGAGACCTACGATACAGCCCGAAAGAACAACATCGATATTATCGACGCCACATGCCCTGTGGTGCTGCAGTTGCAACGACGCATCAACAAAAGCTACAACTCGGCAAAAGACTCATCACACCGACCGCAGATTGTCATCTATGGCAAGCGTGGACATGCCGAGGTTAACGGACTGGTGGGACAGACTCAAGGCAGTGCGCTGGTAATAGAAAACATTGCCGAAATTGAGAAGATAGACTTCAACCGTGACATCTATCTCTATTCACAGACCACCAAGTCGCTTCACGGTTTCAAGATGATAGTAGAAGAAATCAAGAAGCGAATAGGAACCGATGTCGAGTTCAACAGCTATGATACCATATGTCGCTCGGTTGCCAACCGCATCCCCCAGATCAGGGACTTTGCACAACGTCATGAACTTGTGCTCTTTGTGTGCGGCAGCAAGTCGAGTAACGGCAAGATTCTCTTTGGAGAATGTCACGACGCCAACCCTGTGAGCTACATGATAAGCAACGAGAGCGAAATCGATGACTCATGGCTCAAAGGCAAGAACAGCATAGGGATATGTGGAGCCACATCCACTCCACGATGGCTCATGAACCAGGTGAAGAACTACATTGAGACACGCACACCGGCTCTGTAACACAAATCTTTTATCATCAACTCAAAGAAAAATGTCGAAACGCACTCTGTTTATCATTATCGGCTTGCTGATATTCCTGGATTTGGCATCATTCTTGATATATTTTGTGAGCAACTCCAACCGTGACGGCAAGAGTCCTTTAGAGTTCTCTTTTGGCGACACTGTGGCAGCCAAGATGGCCGACACAATCCCCGATGTACTCATAGAAGACAAGTTTGACACTATATCCCACAGTGTGACCTACGCATCACAAGACATCATTGACGATGGAGGCGAGAAGAAACACATGATTTCGACAATAAATCTTAAATTTGTGTGGCCGGTATCGATTAATGGTCGCAAGCACTTCCACGAGCTGGAGCAGGCCCTGATGCACAAAATATCGTCGCGCGACTTCATCACTCTGCAGGAATGTATCGACACGTTGCTGCTGCATCCACGTTTTGCCAAACCCACAAAGAGGTTCACCCGCATTGACCATGCCGAGCAACTCGCCAATCCCCTACAGAGCACGCACAGCTACCGAGTTTTTCCCTACTTCAGAACGACCTATCTGTTGGAAATGGTGGTTTTAGTAGAACATTCCTTGGATTTGAACATCAAGCGCGAGATGAAGATTGTTCACTACGACCGCATGCATGACAAGGTGATACTGATAGATGAGATATTTGACATGTCACAAAGCAAGGACATTTTAGCACTCGTAAATCAGGGGATTGAAAATCTCAAGACTAAGAAGAAGAACAAGACAATACATGAAATCTCGGTTCTGCCCCATGAATTCCTGCTCGGGAGCAAGAGCGTGATCTTCTATCTGCCCGACGGATTGATAGCCGATCCTGGTTCTGGCTCCTATGAGGTTTATGTCTCTAACGATGAACTCAAACCCTATTTCACCGAATTCTACAACGAGTTGCTAAACAATGATGACAACTTCCAGTCTTATGGGTACTTGACATTCTAACCACCCTCCCCCACCTTTGTAAATAATTATGCTTGACAAGGAACAATTAGACAACTTGCGTGCTTTTCTCGACCGGGAGGCAGCACGCATCAACAATCCTGAGTTCATCACCAAAGACCCTGTGCAGTTTCCACGGCGGTTTTCTTCGGTCCGAGACATTGAGATTGTCTCGCTGCTGTCGGCCACGATTGCGTGGGGCAACCGCAAGATGATTTGCAACAACTGCGAGAAAATGTTAACGATAATGGAACATGAGCCGTCGGCATTTGTCGACAGTCAAGACTACGAGCTGCTTCCCGATGAGCTGAACATACACCGCACGTTCTTTGTGCGCAATTTCAAGTACATGATGCGTGGACTGAGGAACATCTACCGCAAGCATATCTCAATCAACGACTTTGCCCAGGCTCATCATGTGGGCGACTCCGAGGAGCCGGCATGGATGCTTGCCAAGCTCTTGCTGCAGGAGTTTGCCGAGGCCAACGGTGGGACCAGCGATTCGCGATGCCTTCCCACCAACCTGTCGTCCACAGCACTCAAGCGCATCAACATGGCACTGCGTTGGCTCGTGCGCGACGACGGGATTGTAGACATGGGAGTATGGACGGCAATCTCACCAGCGCAGCTTTTCATTCCCCTCGATGTCCATGTGGGCGACACTGCTCGCGCTTTAGGAATGATTTCCCGACGCGCCAACGATAAGAAGACCGTCATCCAGCTCACACAGTTGCTGCGCACCATGCGCCCCGATGACCCTGTGCTCTATGACTACGCCCTCTTCGGCATCGGGATTGGAGGAGGATTGGTATAATTTCCAATTTGACCAATTCACAAGAAAAATCAGGAGCCCCATCCCGTGAGGCTCCTTTTTTGATAAATGTGATGTTATGTTAGTCGTCACTTGCCGGCTATCATACGCCGAAGGCAAGAACGGTGTAGCAAACATCTGTGCTAAAGTCAATACCAAGGTTTACAAATCCCACTCCATCACCACCATACCAGCTGAACATCGAGTTGTTGCGGATTACTGGAGCTCCATAGAGGATGCAAAGGTCATTGTAGAGGCTGAAGAAACGGCTGGTGTCGTAGCCATTGGTCCAGTAAGAGAACTCTACGTAGTCGAGACGATTGTTGCGGTCGAACTTGATCATCACATCATCCCATCCATAGTCGAGCAGTTCCACGTCGGTGAGATATACGATGTTGTCCATGAATCCGTCAATGTAGTAGCCATTGTAGTAGAGGTAGTTCAACGAGTTGCCGAACGAAGTTCCCCATTTCAGTCCAAGTACACCAGCGATTGTGGGGTAGCTTGAATAGTGGCCAACGTTGACTGTCACCGTGGGACGGTATACCCACATTGAGAGAGGACGCATAGGACGCACCGAGGGACGTATGGGCGATGACCAGCTCCAACTGTTGTAACGATAGTGGGTGAAGAAGGGATCGCCATCGTAACGAGGTCTCCAGCTGCTGTTGTAGCGGTAGGTATTGTAGTCGATGTGTGAACCACCACCTGCCATTACCGTTCCACTTGTTCTGGGACGCTCCGAAGGACGCTCTGCAGGACGATTAGTGGGAAGAGCTACGTGTCCACTGCTGCTGCCTGTTGATGGACGAACGCTGCTGCTGGGTCCGTTGGGGCGCACGCTGCTGCCACCATTGTTGTTTCCGTGACCAGTGCCTACGTTTCCACCATTGCTGCCACTGTTGCCAGGGCGAACACTGCTGCCACTGTTGCCAGGACGAACGCTGCTGCCATTGTTGCCTGAGTGGCCATTGCTCACGCTGCTGCCATTAGAAACTCCATTGCTGGGACGAACAGCGCTACTGCTACTGCTGCTTCTGTTTCCGGCGCTGGCCGAGCGGTTGCCTCCGTTGTTTATTGAACTTGAGCTGCTGCCCGCGCTCACGCCACTGGTGGGTCGAGACGACACGCTGTGGCTTGGAGCAGCACTGCTCACATTATTACTTACTGCGGCACTTTTTTGAGGGGCAGTGGCAACACTGCGGTTGCCTGCTGCTGCCGCGTTGTTTGATGTGGCGGGACGACGACCTTGTGCCATTGCGGCTGTCGAAATCATGGTGAGCCCGCCAACGAGCATCAAACCAATCACTGTGTTGTAAACTGTCCTTTTCATAATGCTCAATTTTTAAAAGTGAATAATTAATGTGCTTTTGTTTACTTCTATGACACCCAAAAATTGGGCTGGTTTAACCCTAAAAAGCCCTGCCACGGGCGTTTAAAGACTTACGCCCCTTTTCTCTCGACAAATCAAAAATAAGCATCTACCAAATTTCTTATTTTTTTATCTCATTTTTTTGTTATATCTTTGTAATTTGAAACTATAACCATTAATATAACACAAATTATGAAGAAATTATTTTTATTGTTTTTGGCAACAGCAGCCATGACACTTGTGTCGTGTGGTGGATCTTCAAGTGAAGAGTCTTCGAGCTCTTCTTCGTCAATGGATAGTTCTACTCAAATGAATGTTCCAGCTACAACACCTCAATCATCAACAGCAACGCCCAGCTCGGCAGCTGCCGCCGATGCTCAAGAGCCGGCCAGCGAGCCAGCCACTTGCTCCAAGTGTGGTGGCAGTGGCAAGGTGAGTTGCTCGAAGTGTGGCGGCAAAGGGTATATTCACAAAAGATTGCGTGGCGATGACGGAGACTGGAGTAAGGATTATGGTTGCTCAAAATGTGGCGGCTCTGGCTATAGAAGTAGCGAAGGTTACGATGGAGAACATTTGCGCAAAGGCTCAGGCAAGATGAAATGCCCTGAGTGCGGCGGCAGTGGAAAAAAATGATAATTGCTTGATGTCATTTTAAACTATAAAAAGCAATCCCGCGCGACCGAGAGTGGTTGCGCGGGATTATAGTTTGAAATATATTAGTCTACTTTTTAAATTATAAAGATTTCAAAAGTTGAGTACTTAATTTTTTGGTAAAAATGGTGGCGCCCTTTTTATTTAGATGCATAGTGTCATGAAACAATTCTCCTTTAACCAATTCTAAGTCATTAGAGTAATCAAAAAAGGGAATGTTATATTTTTTACACATGTTTACAATTTCCTTGTAGGCAGGACTGTTTCGGTCGATATATCTTAAATAAGGTGAGATACTGACAAATAATTTAACATTATTATTTAGTGCAATTTGAATCGTTTTTTCAAATTCTTGTTTTGAAAGAGGGTTTACCTCACGGTTATCATTCTCGGGTAATATTTCATAGTCTTTTTCTTCTCCATCTAATGCCCAAAATCCCATTGGATATTTTGTTTTAGGATTTAAGTATGAAGACAATAAATCAAAAAATTCTTCATTATATTTATACATCTCAAAGTTCATTAACACTTTATGAAGAAATGTTTCATTGTCATCTAAAACTTCTTTTACATGAGAATTTGTATTATAATATGGGCGCATAAACTTCAAAGCCGACATATTTGTTGGGCCTGATAATGTCCATGGTTGAAGATCAAGTATTACAATTTTTGGAATTTTTCTATCCATAAGACTCTTCATCTCACAATAAAAATAAGGAAAATCTTGATAGGTGTTGCCAGTATTGTAAACTGAATACTGAGTTCCCAAATGAGAGTTTATGCTATCACCAATTAGTTGTGGAACGATGTTGGCCCTGGCCGAAGAACTGCCTAAGATGATAACATCGGCTGATGCGGCATTGAGACAGTAATTGAGTCCACAAGGCACTTTTTCAAGATTCTTGTGAGCGACATGTTTCATGATAATTCCGAAGATACAGTCAAAACAATACAGTCCCAACACAATTGCTGTGAAGTATATCAGTATTTTAGAAAAGCTCTTCTTCATAATTAGAATTAGAATTGGAAATAAATGAACTGTCCTCCATCAAGATTACCACACAGGAACACACAAATTAATAATAAGAATATAGACATCAACCTTATTGGCAACCTTTTTGAGTGAAGAAAATGAATGTTATACTTATTCTCGTCTTTAAACTCTTTAAATATCAAAAGCAGAATAAATGGTAATCCAAAAACGAAAGTTGTTTTATTAGTAAATGGGAAGCTATAATTATAAGTTAGCCGATGTATAATATCAAAGCATTCAGAAAGATTGTTTGCCCTGAAAATAATCAATCCAAGTGTTACTAGGAAAAATGTAAGAAGCATGCGTGGATATTTATAATACGCCTTCTTTTTAAGAGAATATTTTTTCTCAAATTTTCTTCTTCTTTTTTCGGTGGCAGCTATTATAACAAGAATTAGACCATGATAAGCTCCAAATAAGACAAATGTCCAATTGGCTCCATGCCACGCACCTATCACAACAAGATTGATAAAGATAGCTAAATACATTCCATATTGCCCGTAGTCTCTAAAGCGTACATTAAGAGGCATATATATGTAATCTGTGATCCATGTTGTCAAAGACATATGCCACCTTCTCCAATATTCACTACAATTTTGAGATAGGAAAGGTCGATGGAAATTCTCTCTAACCTTTAGTCCTAATATCTGTGAAACACCTATCGCCATTTCTGAATAACCAGAGAAGTCGGTATACATTTCAATTGAATATAAAAGAGAGGCAATTAGAATTGAGGTAGCATTATGATGTGTATAGTTGTCCAATATGGCACTTGTATAGCCGAAAAGCCTATCAGCTATACATACTTTAAGAAATAATCCCCAAACGATTCTTCGAGCACCTTCGGCTACGTTATCATAATTGAACTTCCTTGACTGGCTTAATTGGGGAATAAATTCGCCAGGTCTGTCAATAGGGCCAGAAAGAATTGTAGGGAAAAAAGCTATGAATGTAGCAAATTGAACAAAATCTCTGGATGGCTGTATGTTTTGACGGTGGGTTTCTATTACGTAGCTTATCAATTTAAAAGTGAAAAAGCTAATACCTATTGGCATAATGATGCTGAAGGTACTCAGATTAGTTTTTAAGCCAAAAGAATCAAATAGATGAGCAAATTCTTGCACAAAGAAACCCAAGTATTTGAAATAGAAGAGTAGGCCAACGCCCAGCACAACACCTAATGTTGTGAGGTGTGATGCCCTCTTGGGGTTGTCTACATTATTTTTTTCTATTTGTAATCCGAGCCAGTAAAAAACAACAGTAATAATGGTTAGAAGTGGTATCATCTTCCAGTCGGCCCAGCCATAAAAGAAATAACTGGCGAGCAATAACCATAGATTTTGCCCTCTGCATGATTTTCTAAAGAAGACAAAATATGGTATACTTACAACAGCAAAAAACAACCAAAAAATGACAGAATTGACAACCATTTATAATCTATTTAAGTTTTTCTTCTATGGAATTCACCATCTCCCCCACATTGTTCCATTTCATTATCTCCAGAGATGTGAACTTTATCTTAAAAGCTTTCTCTATAGCCACAATAAGCTGTATGTGGCTTAGTGAGTCCCATTCTTCGATGTCATTAGCACTTGTCTCGTCGGTTAGATTGCATTCGTCGAGATCAAGCACATCAATAAAAATCTCATTCAGTTTTTCGAAAATCTCATTTTTCTCCATAATTGCGATAAAAACTATTATTTTGTTATTACTAAAGTTTGTCCTTGAAAAACAACATATCAAAAGCCGATTAGAACATTATATGTTTTTTGTTTCAATAGAACACTCACGCGGCTGGTATTTGTCAACATCCAGTTCGTATTGAGAAGTTTTAGTGCCTTCAATTTTTCTAAACCCTAAATCAGAGTAGTGGTTCTCTACCATTTTATTCTTCGGTGTAGGTAAATACTCGCCAATAATTCTCTTATATCCAGCCGCTTTGGCTTTTTCCACCATCGTGTTAAGGGTGAAGTTTTCCATGCCTCGTTTTAAAACACGGCAACTCATAAACCAAGTGTCAATAAACAATGTCTCAGCATCCTGTTTCTTCATAATGATTACGGCTATCAATCCATTGTCACCAAACTTGTCTTCTAAGGTAAAACTTATGTCAATTACATCAGGATTCTCAGCCAAAGCTGTGATATCGGATTCTGTGTAACGAATAGTGCGTAAATTAAACTGATTGCTACGTTGTGACAGCTGAGCAATGCGAGGAGTATTAAATTTAGTGAATCCACTAACTGTCGATACCATATTCAAGGATTTAAGAAAATCGGCCTCATTGGTAAAGGTCTTAGAAAGTGACACACGTTTAGCTTCTACTTGATATTGCTTGGTTCGGTCTTTGTCAGCAGAACTATAGCTTGCAGTCTCAAAAAGATTGAGTGAATAGAGATATTCAAGATAATCTCCAGGATCTTGTGGCAACTCTGGCACTATGATACCCTTTATGTGCTCTCGTACAATATTGCGTTCAAAAGGGTTGTCGTCAAGGAATACCATGGAATCAAAGCCAATGTTTAGGATGCTTTGTATTGTCCTGATGTTATCCACCTTTGTTTCCCAATTAGCTTGGAACACAGCAATATCATCAAGCTTTAGTATCATGTCAGGGTGTTTCTCAAACGGTTCCTTGGCTGTATCTTCGTTGTTTTTTGAAGCGACACAAATAATAATGCCACGCTGCTTCAGCTTTTTTATCCACATTTGGAACTCCGTAAAGGCTTTACCTATGCCTAAACCATGTCCAAGCTGAATGCCTTCGATACCATCATCTCCAATTACTCCTCCCCAAACTGTGTTGTCAAGATCAAGAATTAAGCACTTCTTGAACTGCCCTTTGATAGCGCAGATAATATCCATCGTTCTATATGCCACATAAGGTAGTGCATCAATGCTTAACACCATCTCTGTGCTGACATATATATTGGATGCAAACATGAAGTCTCGACCCAGTTTGTTTTGAAGGCCAGCAATGTCACAAATAAAAAGGTTCGGATATTGTTGAGCAAGGTTCATCAACTCATAATTGAGCTTTCGAACTTGATAACTAAACGAAGAAGTGACTTTGTTGGCATAACCGCCAAAGACTGTATCATCGATTTCAGGATAGTTGAAATATATAATCTTCTTATTAGCCAAAGCGGGGATCTCACATATGGAGGTTATGAATCCTATTCTCTCATCAGCAAGCTTCATTTGCTGTTCAACTGGTAAGAGGCTGTGATGTTCTCCCAACTTGTGAGTTGATTGGAACACTATAACAATATCTGCATCAAACTCATAGAGTTCACTTGTTGGATCCAAAAACTGGCGCTCTACTTGGTTATATTCAGCCTCAAATAAGTTGATATTATAGCCACGTTCAACACCCGCCCCTTTGATGGCAGTACCAAGAAATTGAGTGGCTGTATCGCCAATTAACGACACCTTAATTGATGGAAGGGCTGACAAGTCACTCTTCAATAGTTTCTTTAATTCTTTGAATTGAAACATTATTTTTTCAAAACTTTAAAGTCTTTACCTAATAACAAGACTTGATGTGTAAAAATGATTGAATACCCAATCTGTTCTTTGCTAAGAAAAATATTTGTAAATCAAAGATTAAGAGTCATAGTAGACACTTTTAATCTATCTCTCACAACTTCCAGCTCCATTTTCGTTTCGCTAAAGATGAAAGATTTTGCAAATATAGATAAAAATCCCGATTTATAAGCTTTTCGAGATAAAAAAAGTGGAGCAAATTGCCCCTAAAATTACTATTATTTGCAGAAATCAAGGCCGATACACGCTCTGGTCATAGTGCTCTTACGTCACATTATTGTATATTTGAGTTGATAAACATAATGTTGAATCTTCTAAATTCAGAGGTCAGGAGGGCAGTATATGGCCTTGTTGTGAGGATGTGTCAAAATTCTGAATTATCATTATGTAGGAGGGTGTTGCAAAATTGGGATTACTCTGAAAAGAACACACAATAGATATGCGAGATGACAATGGAGAGCACATCGGCTTACTGGATTCCCGCCATATCAAAGCAATCCCGCGCGACCGACAGAGGTTGCGCGGGATGCTGTTTAATGTGTGTTTTTATGGTGAGAATGTCGTTTTATTTTTTCACTTTAAGGGTGGTTACTTGCTTGCCGTCGGTGGCGCGCAGGATGTAGATGCCCTTAGTGAGATTGTCCAAGCTCAGATTGGTGTTTCCCGAAGCAAGCTTCTGACCGTTGACGTTGTAAACCTCAATCATTCCGGGAAAGTAGGCAACATTGCCGCTCACGGTGATTGCTGCCTTGCTGTCGGCCACATTCTCGATGATAGTAGACACTTCGACTTCGGTCACGCCGCTCTCGTCGATGCGGAAGTAGAAGTCGCGATCGGCGGTGATGTTGTAGTCGGGCAGCTGCTTGCCGTTGTTCCAGTTGTTGAAGATGAGGTTGTAGTTTCCGCCCTCGGTATTGAGCAGGAACACTTTGTAGGCTGTAGCCTTGTCGATGCTCACCTCACCCACACTTGCCTCACCGGGCCATGCGCCGAAGAGTTCACTGTCGCCCCAAGCATAGAGCCCGAGAGCGTCCCAGCCAGTCTGGTCGTCAACATAGATGTAGTACTTCGAGGCTGGAATAGTGGGGAGCTCACCGCTCACACTGAAGTCGTCGATACCAATTGCCATGGCGGCATTGGCAGCATCGCCACTTGCCACGGTGATATTCCAAGCGAGGTAGAGGTCGCAACCACGCGAGATGGGCACGTCGAGCACGTCGCTCACAGCCACTGCCTCGCCAGGCACGCTGGCATATCCCGCCGTCTCGCTGTCGGGGGCGAAATAGGTGCGGAACTTGTCGCCTGCGCTGGTCCAGTTGCGCCCGTCAATCGAGTAATAGAGTTGCACTGCAAAGCCTGCAGCGTTAGAACCCTTGCGATATTTTTCCACATTGTAGCTCACGTTGACGTTCTCGATGTTCTTCTTGCCTGTATTAAGCAGGTGAGCATATAGGTTCACGCAGCGAGTGGCGTTGGCAACACCTGTCGAGATACCACCAAGTGCGCGATCGCTGCTGTCGTCGGCACCAAAGTTCCAAGTACCGTTCTTGGCGTTGCTTGCGAGGTTCACGCCGCCGCTGTACATAGTCTCGGTGTCGGCCAGGTCAAAGCGTCCCACGGTGCGTGGAGCAGTGAGCTGGCGGTCGATGCGCCAAGCCTCGGGCAGAGTGGCGGTTGCATCGTCGCCCATAGCGTTGAAGTTCTCACTTGCGTTCAATGTCAGCTCGTTGAGTTCGATAGCGGGGAACACCACCACCTCGGTCTCGGCGGCAGCCACCTTCACAGTAGCGTTGGCGCTGAAGTCTCCGGTAACAGCATTAACGTTGAAGGAGCCGTTTGTGCCATTGCTGGTGAACACGCTGCCATCGAGTGTGCCGCCGTCGCTCAGGGTCATCACTACTGGATCGTCAGGCTCTATCTCCATGCCGAACTGGTCGCAGACTGTAACCTTGTAGTGCACTTGACCAGCAGTGTGGTCAACATAGTTGGTGAAGCCGTTGAGGGCATTGCTTGCGTAGGTGCGCATGCTTGCAGCCTCGCCGGCACTGATATCACTGGGAGCATAGGTGATTGAAGCTGGATCCTCACCAAATATCAAGCCATACTCCATGGCGGCAGCCATATAGGTAGCCTTGAGAGTTGGGTGACGGTCGTCGAGGAACCAAGTGTTGGTGCCAGTTGCACCTTCAGCGTCGTAAACCGCTTGATAAGCCACACCAACGGGGCACAATGTTACGCCCAGGTCGAGGGCCACGTCTTGGTAGTTTTTCACGAAGGTGTTATTGAAAGCGGTGTAGTTGCTCCAGTCGCCGCTATAGGCCCAGTTCACTGGCACGATGATAACGGCATTGGGGTTGGGACAGTATTCGCGGATGTATTCAACCCAGCGCTTAACGTTGGCACGGAAAGCCTCGATGTTGGTGCGTGGAAGCGAACTCTGCTCCTGCAGGATGATGTGGCTCCAAGCGTCGCTGCGCACGAGCATCTTAGCTCCAGGGTTGCCGTCCTCGGCAATGCCGTCGCCCTCTTCCCAATGAGTCTGGAGCGACTTGCCGAGCAAGGTGTGCTTGGTCCAGCTGGCGTTCTTGCCCATAGCTGCTGCTATGTCGTTGAACACTGCATCCTGGTCGTTGTAGTAGATAAGGCTGTTGTTGAGCGAGAGCACTTTAACCTCGGCGGGAAGCTCGGGAACGAGTACCACATCGGCAGGTTGCAGAGTCATGGTTGTGGGAGTTGAAGCCGATTTCACGAGGCTATACTCTCCAGTCGAGAGGTTGAAGGTCACATCGTAGGTGCCGGCAGCTGTCGAAACTGTTCCGGTGCTGCCTTTAACGAGAGTTCCACTGGTGTTGTCGCCGGTAAGGTCGCTCTCAGCACCCCACACGCCCACCATGCCCAGGCGCTGATAGATGCGCCAGTGGCAGTAGCCGTCATCGCCAGCGTTCATGGTCACCTGTCCGGTGAAGATGTTGTTCTCGGTGAGTTGTAGCTTGCCGCTGGTGTCCATATAGTTCCAACCGTTGTTGTCACCCATCACATAGACTTCGGTAAGGCCGGTCTCGTCGTCATCGCTCTGGAGAAGCAAAGTTGCATTGCCATCGGCGATGGTGAGGATTATCTTCTTGCACACGTAGGTGTTGCCACCGCAAGAGATGTTGTCGTTGGTACCAAGAACGAGTTGATATGGGGTGTCGATCATCGCCGAAGTACCGTTGCTGCCGTAGTTGCAAGCACTGCTCCAGTTGGCGTCGGCAACCTTGAAGGCACCGCTCAGGGTCTTGTCATAGAGCACATAGGTGCCATTGCCCTCGTCGCTGAATTCCCAGTCGGCGACAGCTCCCCAGCTGTTGACCTCTCCTCGCAGATAGATGCCCGATGCCACAAATGGTGGACGGCTTGGATCTACCCAACCGGTGTAGTTCTCGGGATCGGTAATCTCAGTTACCTCGGTTGAAGTGAGACACAGGTAGTAGTCACGGTTGGCAGTGACACTTGTGGCCTGGTTGTTGTTGCCACCGTCACTGAAAGCGAGAGTGTGGTCGGCACCATCCATGTCGATGGCCCACACCTTATAATTAACGCCATTCACAACTGCGCTGCTCTCGGGCAGCTCGCCGTTCATGTAGAGGTTGCTCCACTTGGTCACATCTTCTACATATATATAAGCACTGAGGTCCTGCGAAGCAAAAGTGGCGTCAATCACCACATTGTCAATAGAGAGCCCCATAGCCTTGTTGGGGCTTGAACCGCTTGCCACGCTGATGTTCCATGCGAGATAGAGCTGCTGGCCTGCAGCGATATCAACCTTGAGCTGCTTGCCGCTGATGGCTGTGGTGCTGATGGGCACGACTGCAGCACCTTGGGTAGCAGCATCGGGAGCGAAATAGGTATAGAAATCTTCGCCTGCACTGGTCCAATTAGTGCCATCGGTCGAAGTGTATAGCTGCACAGCAAAGCCAGCAGCGTTGTCGCCGTCGCGGTACTTCTCGATGTCGTAGACCAACGAGAGCTTGGTGATAGCCTCGTCGCCTGAGTTCTTCACGCAAGTCATCACGTTGATGCAGCGTGTGCCGCCATCGACTGTGGTAGAGAGGCCACCCACCGAGCAGTCGCCAGTCACACTGCTCGAGAGGAAGTTCCATGTGCCGTTCTTGGCGTTGCTTGCCAAGCTTGTACCGCCTGTGTACATCACACTGGTGGCAGCACTTGAATAGGCACCCACCATGCGAGCGCCAGTCATGTTGCGGTCAACACGCCATCCCTGGGGCATGTCGAGCAGGGCTTCGCCAGCAGTGGCATCCCACATGGTGTTGAAGTCCTGGGTCACTTGTGGTGAGGCTGCTGTCACCTCCACCACATCCTGTGCCTGAGCGTTGCTCCAACCGAGCATCGCCATTGCTACAAGAATTAGAAATAAGATTTTCTTCATTTTGAAATGTGTTTATTTGGTTAATGATGATTGTTGCGATTTCAACAATGCAAAATTATCACATTATAAATATCAGAAAAACACCCTCAACACAAAATCAAAACTATTTTGCAATCTAAAAATCTCCATATCAAATGATTAAACAAACACGAGATATCATAAAATCAAAACATCATTTAGCATATTTCTTGGTCAAGACTGGCACACCTGACCGACGACAATGAGTGAAACAACATCAAATGGACTGAGGCACATCACTTATTTCATCAAAAATTATTAACTTTGCACGATTTTTCACTACGATAGCAATGCAGAAAATTTTCAGATACATAAAGCCCATCGCACGCAAGGTCATGAAGCCCGTTTTTGAAGAGCTGAACTTCTTCTTACTGGTGTTCTTCATTAGCTCGAGTGTCACAATTGGTTATCTTGTGGGCTGTGCTTTTATTGAAGACAACAACGTGTGGCATGGACTGAGGTGTCTTGCCTTGAGCTCTTTTGTATCCTACATGCTCACTCTTGTGCTACACTTGATGCCTAACCGAGGGCTTCGCATCACGTTCAAGACAATAGTGTATACTGTCCTCATCACATTGCAGGCAGTATACACATTCCTCCAACTGAATTTTGAGATGCCATTGGGGCCAAGAATCCTTATCCTGCTCGCCGAAACCAACGAGAAAGAAGCCACGGAGTTTGTCTCCACCTATTTTCTCAACGCCAAGAGCATTGCCAGCTATGGCATAATAACAGCCATCATTGTCATAGCCATCTTGATGGAATGGAAGCGGAAAACCATCAACACGCTGTCACGACGCAGAGTGTTGAAATGGATTCTCGCCATCGTGATGCTGCCTCTCATTACTTATGGAGCCTACTACAGCCACATCTATGTGACCCTCATAAAATGCGACCGCTCGAAGCAGCTCAACAAGTGGTTGAATGACAATGGTGTCGACGCCATGGACCACTTTAGCATCTCCTATTATTCAATGTGCTACGTCAAAGTGAGCAAAGCCGACATCGCAACGGCAGTGAAAACAGCAAAGAAAGTGAGCAAAGCCCCTATCACAAACAACGAGCCCGACTCGCTCAACGTGGTCTTTGTCATGGGAGAAAGCTACATAAAAAGCCATTGTGCCCTCTACGGCTATGAGCACAACACCACACCCAATCTCATTGCCGAGCGCGATCGAGGCAACCTCATTGTCTTTGACGACATCATCACACCCTACAACGCAACATCGGCAGTTCAGAAAAATGTGTTCTCACTCAACGACAAGAGTGCTGGAGAATTGTGGTATGAGAAACCCATGCTGCCCACAGTCATGCGCAAAGCAGGATATAAGGTCTTCTTCTGGGACAACCAGCGCAACTACCTCAAGAACCAGATGTTCAGCATCACGGTCAACTCCTTCATCTACAACAAGGAAATCGCAGCCCTGAGCTATGACGAGTCGAGCGACAACAATATGACCTACGACGGGAACCTTCTCGCCGACTTCAAAAACAATTCAAAAGTGCCACGGGGGAAATACAATTTTTACATGTTCCACCTGATTGGTCAGCATGTCAACCCCGAGCTCAGATATCCCAAGGACAATCCTCAATACAGAATTTTCACCGCCGACTCGATAACTCAAAAAGCCGACTACCTAACACCTAAAAAACGGGAATACATCGCCCACTACGACAACGCCACCTACTACAACGATGAGATAATGAAGCGCATCTTCGACATGTGGCGCGACGAGAACACCGTAGTAATTTACTTCTCGGACCATGGCGATGAGGCCTATGACTATCGTGACCAGGTGGGAAGAAGCAATGCGCATCCCGAAGATGCCACATTTTTTCATTGTGACAATGACATCCCCTTCATGGTGTGGTGCAGCGACACCTACATCAATCGTCACCAAGACCTTGTCAAGCAGCTGCGCCAAGCAACCTCACGTCCAGGGATGGTGCATGACGTGGGATTTCTCATCCTCAGGCTCGCAGGCGTGCAATGCCCCTACTACTTGCCCAAACGAGATATCTCCAGCAGCAGTTACGAGCCCTACGAGCGCATAATTTATGACAAATATGACTATGACAAAGTGGTCAACGCAAAGTAATAACACACCCATCTATTTACTTCTACCTAAATCATGATGCGAATAGACATAATAACCGTGATGCCCGAGGCACTGGAATCGCCTCTGCATTGCAGCATCGTCCAGCGGGCACAAGATAAAGGGCTCGTTGAAATACACATTCACAACCTTCGTGACTGGACGCTCAACAAGCACCGCAAGGTGGATGACTACCCATTTGGCGGCGAGGCAGGTATGGTGATGCAGATTGAACCTGTGTACCGCTGCATCGAGCACCTGAAGAGTGAAAGAGACTATGACGAAGTGATATTCACCTCGCCCGACGGGGAACTCCTCAACCAGCCCATCGCCAACCAACTGTCGCTGGCACAGAACATTATAATCCTGTGCGGGCACTACAAGGGGGTGGACTATCGAATCAGAGAACATCTCATCACCCGCGAGATATCAATAGGAAACTATGTGCTCACTGGTGGAGAACTGCCTGCCGCAGTGATTGCCGACGCTGTCATAAGGCTCATTCCTGGTGCCATTGGCGACGAGCAGAGTGCCCTCAACGACTCGTTCCAGGACAACTTGCTTGAAGCACCGGTCTACACCCGCCCCGCCGAGTTTAACGGCTGGAAGGTTCCGGAGATACTGCTGAGCGGCAATTTCCCCAAAATAGAAGAATGGAAAATGCAGCAAGCCCTTGAAAGGACCAAGAAACTGCGCCCAGGACTTCTTGAAGAATAAAATATTTGTTAAAGCCTACTCAGTCTTGCCTATAAAAGCATTTTTTTTGCTAATTTCGCACAATAATTATCAGATATCAGACTTGGGATATCAGACATCAGACATTAGCTTGTTGTACTTGTTGTTTTATGTAACTGAGGCATAAACAATCAACCACACTATAAAACTCGAATAAAATAGTAAAACGAAAGATATGACATTCAAGAACTTTAAACGCCCCAAATGGATCCCGATGTGGCTTAGCTTGCCGTTTGTGATCTTCATTGCTTTCATTGCGATGCTGCTCTTCTTTGGAGAGAACAATTACATGCAAATCAATGAGCAGAAAAAGGAAATGGACAACATAAAGGCTCAAATCAAGCAACAGGAAGACTCGGCAAAATATTACGAGCGCAAAACTCAAGAGTTGAACACCGACAAAGAAACTCTCGAGAAACTCGCACGCGAGCAATACAACATGAAACGCACCAACGAAGACGTATATATCACCGACATTCCCTAACTCATGAAACGAAAAATCACCCCCGCAATCATCAACATAGCGTTGTGCTTAGGCATGACGTTGCTATTGGTAACAGCAGTACTTCCAATTCTCAACATCAAGTGGGAAGGGCTGAGGTATTTATTTGCTGCAGGTGCCGCTCTCACGCTCATTGCCCAGATTGCCATTCCAAGCCCGAGCAACCAGTTGAGAGTGCGACGACTGTGCCGCATCAACGTGTGGTCGGCGATTCTCTATTGTGCCGCGGCAGGGTGTCTTTTCACAACACGACAGGACTTCCAGAACAGCTGGGTCGCCTTCCTGCTGGCAGGAGCTGTGATTCAGGTGTATGCGACGTTGATGATTTCAAAACTCACCAAGAACAACTCCTGAGGCACAAAACAATCGCTGCAGATGGGGCTCACTGTTCCTGCAGCATGTCTCATCATCAATCATGGTTGTGGCTTTTTATGACAATAAAGAGCCATTTTTGTTTTCATGTACCCATAATAAAAACCTACGCCCGCTTTTCAAACAAAGCAGACGCAGACAACTAAAAAGGAATGTATTAATTACGATGGTTATATAATGATGAATGTATCTTTCGTTTTGCTATGCAAATTTAATAACAATTCATTATTTATGCAAACAAGGAGTGTCTCGGAATCAATAGATTTAACTTACATTAATATATTTTCAGAAAAACAGTGGTGTTTAAAACACTTTTTATTGAAAACTCCTTGTTCAAACTGGTTCAATTTGGTCCAAATCGAGTTCTTTTGAATCCACAACATATTTTTATTCCCAATCAGAACCACAAGAAAAAGTGTTCAAGGTTGAACTTTTTCATCGACACGATAACGGCAGTTTTCTCGTTGGTGAACGATTGACCGTGGGTCATCGCATTCTTCAGAAGCCTCCACAGGTCTTTGACACTATCGTTGCGGCTGATGTTGCGAATCACAATAACACATTCTCCCTTGAGCAAAAGCAACAGCCACGCCGACAGCTGATCCCCGTCTACAGACCCTGGAACCATGTTGACCATAACAAAAGGAACCTCACCTGTGCCGAGATTGCGACAATAGTCATCAAGGGACACACTAAGGTCGTTATAGCAATCCAAGCGGTCAAGATAAGGGCTGAGCACTCTGCCGAGCACCTGATAGGCATCAAGATGCGGCTCATAGAGCAGCAGAGAGCTGCGTGACGACACTTCAAGCATGGTAGCCGCAGTCATGCCATAGCACGACCCCACCTGCAAGATGTGGGTGGGATTGAAAAAATTGGTGATTCGGAAAAGCATCTTCATGCCCTTGAACGAGATGACACGAGGATGATTCTTAACGCCATGCAAGGTGTTGATGACCATCTGTCGCAGCTGCTTCATGCTGTCATAGCAGTAGTATGACGACTTCTCTCGAAGTACAAAACGCACAAAGTTGAAAGCAAAGGGCGAATGTATGCCATGCCCTTTGCTACGATGATGACGGCTCAATGCCGTGCGATATCTCTTTATGCGTCCCACGCCAAGCTTTGTGTTTAAGCAGTGAAAGGAAGTGCCTCATCTACTGTGGGCACTTGACAATTTCATTGTTTCTTTTTCTCCTCTTGTGCCTCTTCGGGTTGCACCTCGACTGGGGCACCCTCTTTGTTTTTCACGCCCTTGTAGATTCCCCATCCCAGGGCAATGAGGACGAGCAACAAGATGATGTAGACCGAAGTCTTAGCAATACCTTCGGTTTGGTGAACCTCTTGTGGATCGTAGGTGAATACTATGGTATGATCACCGGCAGGCAGCTGGAGTGCACGCAGAACATAGTTCACGCGTCCAATCTTCGTCTCCTTGCCATCGACAGTGGCTTTCCATCCCCATGGGAAATAAATCTCGCTGAACACCGCCAGACCGCCAGCCGCACTGTGATAGTGATAGGTGAGCTTATTGGGGGCATAGGTGGTCTCAAAGATTGTATCGCCAGGCTGTGTGGCTCGTGCCGTGCCAAGAACCGACTCAAATTTCTTGTCGGCAACAGCGGTGGTAGCAGGATTGAAGTTGTCAAGGAATTTCATTTCCTGATCGGCATTTTGCACATAGGTCAAAGTGTCTACAAACCAAGCGTTGCCCAATGCATCGGGATTCTCCTGCGCCTGAGTGTCGCTGCCCATCATCCACTTGGCATTGAGCATGTTAACCACATTCATGTTGTTGTTCATGATTTGACGCTCAATCAGGTCGTTATAGCGTGTGAGCTTCGCTGCATGATAACCACCTATTGTCTTGTGGAAATAGCTCGAGCGGGGCTGTGTAAAGCCAGGAATATCAAGAACTCGATAATTCTGCGTTGTGTCGGCAAGAATGATATTATCGGCTTGCGTCTTCTCGAATGTTGTAGAAGGAATCTCGTCACGGCTCACAAATCTCTCTTCGTTGAGATAACGCCTGTTGACCATGAACATGTCGATTAGAACGACCACCGCGATTATCAGCGTTGCCGCCATAGCATTGAGCTTTCTGAAACGATAGGCCATAATCAAGGCAAAGCCTAAAACGATGATCATGAGGCTGCGCCAAGCATCGGCACTAACCAAACTGTGACGAATGGCCTCGACCGAGGACTTCACTCCAGGAAGCTGACTCATAGTGGCTTGACCTTGCAAGGCTTGCTCCAATCGCGAAGCCTCTTCGTGGCTCACGCCGCCTCCAAACATTCCTGGCATCAGGGCAAACATGAGACACAACACCGTGCAAGCAACAAACACTATATAGATGAGCTTGCTATATTTCTCGAAGAAGTCGTCGCGGGTGAACATCTCTTTCAGAGCCATCACTGCAAGCAACGGCATGGTGAACTCGGCAATGACGAGTATGCTCGACACCGTCCTGAACTTGTTGTACATGGGGAAGTGGTCGATGAAGAAATTGGTCAGTCCCATGAAGTTGTGGCCCCAGGCAAGCATTATAGACAGTATTGTCGCAACCAGCAGTGCCCATTTCACTGGACCTTTCACCACAAAAACTCCAATGATGAAGAACACAAAAATCAGAGCGCCCACATAGACGGGTCCGCTGGTGAATGGTTGGTCGCCAAAGTATTGTGGGAAGACCTGCATGGCTTCGACTCCAAGTTCGCTGTCAGCAGCCAGGTCTTCGGCATTATCGGCATCGGCAAGTGACTTCATGCTTGTTCCGCCCTTGACATTGGGAACCATCAGTGTCCATGTCTCGTCTATGCCATAACTCCATTGAGTGATATATTCCTTGCTCAAGCCGCCGTTGGTGGGCTCACTGCTCACCTGCTCCTTGCCATCTTCGCTGGGAAGGGGAGTGAGCTCGCTGTGGCCACCTCGCATGGTTTCCTGCGAATATTTGTAGGAGAGATACAAGTTGGATGCGTTGGCGCCCAGTGCCAAAGCGGCAGCCACTGCCAGCGATGCTGTGGCGATGCACCACTGCCCTATCTTCTTGTCCTTGATGGCGATGACCAGGAAGGCGATGACAAGAGGCACGATGATAAACAATGAGTAATAGGTCATCTGCACATGGTTGCTGATGAGCTGTAACGACGCAAAGACGGCCGCCACGGCAGCTCCAAGCAGATACTTGCCACGATAGGCCCACACAATGCCGGCTATCGTTGGAGGTATGTAACACAGTACCAGCAGCTTCCAGATGTGTCCTGCATCAATGATGATAAAAAAATAGGACGAGAACGCATAGCCTATAGCGCCAAGCACCGCCAGATACCATTTCATGTCGAACGAGAGCATCAGGATGAAGAAGCCCAACATCAGCAGGAACACCCAGCTCACAGGCTCTGGGAAGCCAAGAGTGAGCACCTTGCCAATGGTGTTTATCATCGAGTTGCTCTTGTAGCTCGGAGCAATCTGGAAGGTGGGCATACCACCAAAGAGGCTGTTGGTCCAGCGTGTCACCTCTCCATTGTGTTTCTCGTTATAAACTTTCGCCTCCTGTCCGTTGGCAGCTCCTTGCAGCACATCGTTCTGCTGCAAGACGTCGCCATTAACATCGTTAGGATAGAAATATATCCACGAAATAGCGGCAAAAGCCAGTATCGAGAGTACAAAAGTTACTACATTGCGCACCGTCATGGTGCCTATCAATCGTTTGTCAAGAAATTTATTTTCCATTGTATATCAAGTCTTTTTGTTTGCAATTTCTCTTTCGGCGTGTAAAAGTACAAAAAAATAAGCAATCAGCAGCAATTTAGCGATGTTTTTATTTCTATCGGCAACTCGCATCGTTGTTTTTGTCAATATCCTCATCCAAATCAGTGGCATTTTTTCAATGCAGGCATTCTTGCTAATCCAATCTTTATTAGCTAACTTTGCATCACAAATCGTCATCATGGAATTACTGGAAAATTCGGAATCGCTGGAATCAGTGGAATCAGTGGAATTATAGGAATTATAGGAATTATAGGAATCATAGGAATTATAGGAATCACTGGATTATAGTCCTGACGGAAGTTTACTTTCTTCATTTTAATCCTGGTTTTGTTTACTACTTTGTAAACTCATTTCAGGACAAGTCATTGTTTTTGGGCAAAGGTAAATGAAGGGATATAGCATAAACAACATTAAAAAACAACAAACCCGAATTGGTCATCGATCAATTCGGGTTTATTTTATTGTATCAGAACTGCATCTTGTTGACCTCTCGCCTGAGGTCGGCAGCTTCTTCCATGCCGGCATCGTCGTTCTTGGATTGCGACAGTTTCATGAGCTGAGTGAGCTCGTTGAGAAGGTTCTCCTTGAGTTTCAACCCCTGCTCCTGAAGGGCTGCCGTTGGAGTCTTGGCAAACTCTCTGTAAACTCCCAATAGCCTGTTGTAACTCATTCGGCAAGACTTAATCTTATTGTTGACGGCAGCATATTCCGAAACATGCTGTTCCAGCTCTGCTGCCGGCGATGGTGTCACTTCCTGCATGTCTTCCTTAGTACGGCCAGGAACGTCTTTGGTCGATGGCATGGGCGGCAACGGTTCCTCGCCAAACCCTTCGACATGTGCCGGTGGAGGACCATCAATGGGTTTCACTTGGGCTGCGCCCATGATAGAGTCGGCCATCATGAGACTGTCGAGCAAAGAGTCCTTGGGGATGTCGAGAGTTTCGACTTCAAGCTCCTCTACTGGCCGCCCATACTCATACTCGTTGTTAGTGGTGTGGTTGGGTTTTGGCAGCTCTTTTTCATTCTTGCCCAAGAGTTGATTTCCCCAGCGATGAACAGGAGGACAAAACACATACAGCAACACCAGGACAACAATTGCTGCTGTCGCCGACCACCACATTATTTTCTTGTTACGTTGTGTCATGAAAGAGCGTGTTTTTTCCCCCCTTTTTTTGTTTTGGAAAAAAGCGGTGCAAAGTTAGTCTATTAATTTAAATAATTGCCACAAATTAATGAATTGTTAAGTTTTTTTTATTGTTGATGCCCTATATGACTTATTAGGTTAAAAATATCATAAGGCAAGCATTTGCCAAAAAGTTTTTGTACATAACATTCATTATTACAGAAAATGTGTGTAAATTTGCAAGTCATTAGCCAATCATTTATAGATGCCCAAGACAAGTAATATATTGCACCCGCAGCTGTTCAAGTTTGACAAGAACTTGAAAACCGTCCTGTGGGGAGGAGACAAGATTGGAGACTTCAAGGGCATCGACCTGGGAGTGCACAATGTGGGTGAGAGCTGGGAAATATCGGGTCTGAAAGGGCATGAGAGCATTGTCGCCGACGGTGACCACAAGGGATGGACATTGCGAAAACTCATCAAGCACTACAAAGGTCAGCTTGTGGGCAACCGCATCTATAGAAAGTACAACACCGAGTTTCCCCTGCTTGTGAAATTCATCGATGCGCATCAGGATCTCTCGGTTCAGGTACACCCCGACGACGACCTTGCCCACCGTCGACACAACTGTTCAGGCAAGACCGAGATGTGGTACATCATCGACGCCGAGCCGGGAGCTTCGCTGCTGGCGGGTATGAGCCGGACCATAACACCCAAGCAATACCTTGAGCACATGGAAAACGGCACCTTGCTCGATGTTCTTGCGCGGCATTTCACCCACCAAGGCGACATTTTCTTCCTTCCATCGGGACGCATACACTCCATCGGGGCAGGCAACTTGCTTCTCGAGGTCCAGCAACCAAGCGACATCACCTATCGCGTCTACGACTACGACCGCATCGACACCAACGGCAAGCCACGTGAGCTCCACACGGAGCTCGCCATCGATGCCATTGACTACACCGTGAGCCGGGACTGCCTTCGCCACTACCCTAACCGCTCAGGCAAAATCTCGCTCATCAACAGCATCTTCTTTGACGTTGACCGCATCATCATCGACGGCATCTATCATTTAGAAATGCCTCACGATGCGTTCCTGTGCCTGATGTGCATCAACGGTCACACAACCATCAACTGCGGCAACGGCAGGCTCTACGACATGACTCAAGGCGAGTCGATGCTGGCTCCAGCATGTGTTCACAGCCTTGATTTCAAAGGCAATGCCACCATCATCACCGCTACAGTTTGATTCACCTGCATAAATCACAATCAATAACTCAGCAATAAACACTTACCACTTAATTTATACTATGGCGATAAAACGTTTTTATCTAATAATATCGGCGTTGGTTCTTGTAGCAGGAGCGTGGGCACAGAACACTGTGCGCGAAGCATTTGCCAAGGACATTCACTACAGTGCGAACAACTATCTCGCCTACCCCGACAAAAACCTGCCCACTCTTACTCCAGCTCCAGCAGGTTACCAGCCTTTTTACATCAATCACTATGGCCGCCACGGCAGCCGATGGCTCATATCTCCCACCGACTATAGCTTCCCCGTGCAAGAGCTCACCAAAGGTGAACGCAACGGTAAGCTCACAACCCGCGGCAAAGAAGTGCTGGAAGTGTGCCGCTTGATGCTCAATGCATCTAATCAACGATTGGGAGAGTTGAGTGATATAGGTGCCGAGCAGCATCAGCGCATAGCTCAACGAATGTTCCTGAACTTCCCCGAGGTGTGGGCAGGCGATGCGATGGTCGATGCCCGCTCTACAGTGGTGATACGTTGCATACTGTCGATGCTCAACGAGACTGCCATGCTCAAGTCGTTAAACCCAAGACTGCGCATCACCACCGATGCCAGCGAGCACGACATGTACTATATGAACTATTATGACACAGTGGCTGTGGCCGCACAGAAAGGAGCACGTCACCTGGTCGACAACCTGCGAGACAAGCTTTTCACCCCCAAGCGTTTGGAGAAAATGACCCTTAGACTGTTCAATGACAAGAAATTTGTGAGAGACAGCATCAACAGCTTCCGTTTCGAGAACATCCTATTTGACTTAGTGGGCAACATGCAAAGCCACCACGCCTTTGAGAACATAGACCTCTACTCGGGCGTCTTCACACTTGACGATGCGGTAGACCTCTGGACCTACAACAACGCACGCTGGTATATCTACTCAGGAAACACTTCTCTCACCAACTATACCGGTGCGAAAGCTCATCGCAACCTGCTGCGCAACTTAGTGGAGACTGCCGACGTGGCTATCACAAGCGGCACTAACAGTGCCACTCTGCGATTTGGTCATGAGAGTGTGGTGCTGCCCCTGGTGTGCCTGATGGGACTCAACGGCATGGACTATGACACTACCGACTTAGAGACCCTCGCCGACCATTGGCGCTCTTACGAGGTTTTCCCAATGGCAGCCAACATTCAGTTGATATACTACCGAAAGGCTGGCAGCGACGACATCCTTGTGAAGATTCTACTCAACGAACACGAAGCCACGCTGCCCATCGCCACCGACTGCGCACCCTACTACCACTGGCACGACGTGCGGGAGTTCTTTATGAGCCGAATATAATAGCAGCTCTCCTGAATTCAGAAGAGCCGCTATTTCATTCTTTACCGCCACGGTTTATTTCATTTCGAGATCACAACTTTCTCTCCGTTGTGAATGTAAATGCCTGGAATTTCGGGTTTTTCCTGATGCTCCACACCATTGATTGAGTACCAAGCCGCTGGGTTGGCGATTGACTGCGCCATTACAGTTTCGATAGCTGCGTCTTCAAGCTTCTGCTGATATTCACTCTTGGCATAATCAAGGAGGGTGAGTATGAGCTGCTTGTCGTGCAAATAGCCAATAAGGCATGCAGCCATCACCCTGGCGGCCTGCACATCGCTGGCATAGCTATGTCCTTTAATCATGGTGCTCTCGCCATACTCTCGTCCTCTCTTGAGGACCGCGTCCTGATCGGCCGTCATGACCTCGGTGAGAGCAAGCGCTATTCCCCACCCAACAAAAGCGTGTCGCGAAGGATAGGATGTTCCCATCGATATGTTCCATTCATAATCACCATATTTAAAATGCTCTTTAAATTGCACATAGGGCCTGCGACGGAAAATCTGCTTTTTAAGTTCGGTGGCCTCTTTGTTTAAAATAAATTTCAGAGTTGATATAAGATTGGCAATGTTAGGAGTCTCAGTCGAAGAAATTGTGATTTGAGAGCACTCATTAAACATTTCAATAAGATACTCATCGGTGAGTGAGATGTCGGCAGTAGCCGTCTCGCCACGTTCTCCATCACGCAGCTGCTTGCCTGCCCAGTATTGATCTACATCTCCAATGGACCAATAGTCGCTGATTGATGGTGGAGCATCAAGAATCTTGCCCATAACAGGATAGCCGCCGTTGAGCTGCTCTCGCGTTATTCCCTTGAGTTGCATGAACTCCTCTTGCGCCGCCAGCAGGTCGAGTTTGTACTGTTCGTTACCTCGCGCCCTTGCTATAGCCGCCGAGGCACACAGCATGGCTGCATCGACATCAGACTGCCAGTGCGCCCCCACAATAACCCTGCTGATGCCATATTCATATCCACGCCTCAGAATGGTGTCTTGCATGCAAGGCGCCATCTGTGCGAGAGCCAAGGCTGCACCCCAGCCATAGGACGTGTGAGACGAAGGGTAGGAGCTGTTATTCTCAAGTTCGCTAAAGGAGTCAAACTGTCCCCACACATCCTCACCCATGACCAAGAAAGGTCTTCTTCGGAAATAGGTCTCCTTCATTTTCACCACAGCACTGGCACCAGTGGTACCTGCACAGGACATGAAATGATAGATTGCAGGTGTGGTCTCGGCACTGATGTCAATACCCAAGACATCGCTGTAAATCGTGCTCAAGCGAACAGCGCCATACCTCGATTCCCAGCTTGCCTGCTCTCCTCGTGGCGTGTTGCGCATGCTTTTCCCCCAAATCCATCGCGCATAGTCGCCATGGAAGACCACACTCGCGGTATCGGGCGGAAGCGGCATGTAGGCCACTGGATTGGGGACATCATCTCCCAAGAGGTAACTCACATTGTCGTCAGCATGAACCATGCCGGCAATTCCTGCCAGCACAATGAGTAACAATGCTATGTATCTCTGGTTCATTTGTCTATTGATGTAAATTATCTATAGCGACTTAACAAATTAACACTTACTTATTGTTATGGTTCACTTCAAAAGTGATGGGGTCGCCCACGCAGGCGTTAGGCATCTGAATGTGCAGCATAGCACAAATAGTAGGAGCAAGGTCAACAATGCGTGTGGGCTTGGTGGTAGAGCCATGAGGCACATGCCATCCCATGAACACAAGAGGAATGTGACTGTCGTAAGGGTTCCACGCACTGTGCGATGTGCCTTTATAATCATTTTTAACGTTGAAGGACAGATACCCAGGATGAGTCATCACCAGAATATCACCACTGCGGCCTCGATGATAGCCGTTGATGATGCGCTGCTTGAGGAACTCGGGTATGGTGGCTTGCTGCACGTTCTCAAAGTCTACCGCCAGAACCAGCTCATCCTCGTCGTTGAGATATTCGAGTGCCAGTTTCTTGACCTCGGCAACGTCGGCCCCCACACTGTCGATTTTATCATAGTCGAGATAGATGCGGTAGTCATAAATCGCCTTTATGGCACTGGGGACGCCACACTCGTTGTAGATTATCTGATTCATGTTCTTGCGAGCAGTCCTTGAATCCCATCCACCAGCAGGCTGGTCATGCTCCTTCATGAAATTGGGATTATGAGCTGCGCCATGGTCGGCACTCAGAAACAGCAGATAGTTTCCGCGTCCCACCTGCCTGTCTAATTCCTTGAAGAAATGAGCCAATTCTTTGTCGAGCTGCATGTATACCTCATAGTTCTCACGACCACGCGTGCTGTAGGTATGTCCAATTGCATCGGTCGAAGACACGCTCACGGCAAGCAAATCGGTGTACTTGCCTCGTCCCAACTTCTCGTTTTCCAGAATGGCCTCGGCCATTCTAAAGGTGTAGGTCACGCCCTGATTGCTGGTGTTAAGGTCGACTTTGGGCTCGGTGTTGTACTTGCGGTTGAAGTTCTCCACCCAACTTGGGAGCCGGTCCATATAATAATCGCTGGTGACAAAATGCCCAACATCGCTGTCCCACCAGTAGGCTGCATCGGCACTGTGCCCTGCAGGCAGTATCGCAGCTCGCGGCTTGATAGCGACGCCATATACCTTGCAGTCAAAGTCGAGAGCCTGCTTGAGTTCATCACCAATGGTGGTTGCGAGCAGATTCCGTGGGGAGTTCCTTCCAGCCGGCCCGTTGGTGCCCACACCCTCAACGCTCTCATCGCCAGTGCTCGACACTGGTTTGCCGTCAATCATGAAACCGTTGCCTGCGATGCCATGAAAATAGGGCACTGAACCCGTATATAGGCTTGCGTGGCCTATAGCTGTGACGGTGGGAACATAGTTTATCATCGTGTTCTCGCAAGAATAGCCTTCGTTAAGCAGCCTCTTGATGCCATCGTTGCCGTAATCCTCATAGTAGTAATAGAGATAGTCCCATCGCATCTGGTCTACAACGATTCCCACAACAAGCTTGGGGCGTTCAATTTGTGCCCACGACGCAACTGCTAAACTAAGCACTGCCAATAATAACGTCAATCGTTTCATAACTAAAAAAACATTGATTATAAGACAATTATTTCAAACTAACACCTTTTCAAGTAGCTTCTCACAACATTTCAGGGAGCTGGAAAAGACGTGTGCCGTTAGAACCCTTGATGAGGATGTAATAACCCTCCAAAGGTTCGTCGGCAATAGCCGTTTTCACCTGCTCCACATCGTCGAACTTGCGGTACTCAGAAGGCAAATCGACAAACTCCTTGCCTACTAACCACACCTTGTCGAAGTGGCACTCATCGAGCTTCGCAATAACGGCCTTGTGCTCCTCACGGCTGCTGTCGCCCAACTCCCGCATCTCTCCTAAAATCGCCATCTTGGGAGACACCTGCATGAGGGTGAAGTTGGTGAGGGCTGCGGCCATCGATGTGGGATTGGCATTGTAGGCATCCACAATGAGGTGGTTGCGCCCTGTCTCGGTGAGCTGAGAGCGATTGTTCTGGGGTACATATCCCGCTATTGCCTCGCTGATTGCATGGGGATCCACTCCAAAGTGAAGACCCACTGTCACTGCCGCCAGCACATTGTCAAGGTTGTAGCTGCCAATGAGGTGAGTGGCAACATCATGCCACTGATCTTTATCACGCCAGCGCAATCTCAGGAACGGGTCGCAAGCCACGATTTCGCCGTACACATCGGCATCTTCCTTGTGTTGTGAATATTGAACAGTTTTAATATTACTTGGCAGAATGTGCATCAAGTGCTCATTGTCGCCATTTACAAAGATCACACTGTTGCTGCGAGTGGCGAGATTGTCATACAGCTCACCCTTGGTCTTTATCACACCTTCTAAGGAGCCAAATCCCTGCAGATGGGCCTTCCCAACATTTGTAATGAGGCCACAAGTGGGTTCGGCGGTCTCTACCAGCGTCTTGATGTCGCCTGGATGGCTGGCACCCATCTCAACGACGGCTATTTGATGCTCAGGCGCAAGGCGCAGCAATGTTTTTGGCACACCCACGTCGTTGTTGAAATTGCCCTCGGTGGCCATCACGTTATACTTCTGTGCAAGGACAGTGCGCACCAGTTCCTTGGTAGTGGTTTTGCCATTGGTGCCAGTGATGCCCACGATGGGGATCGTGAACTGCCTGCGGTGCTCACGGGCGAGGTCCTTGAAGGCTTGTAACGCATCGGGCACCAGCACCATCAGTTTCCCGTCAAGGGGGTTCTCGAGATATGTGTCATACACTTGCCTGTCATCGACCACCGCAAGGGCACAGCCCTTCTCTAATGCCGAAACAGCAAACTTGTTGCCGTCGAACGACTCCCCTTTGAGTGCAACGAAGATGCTTCCCTGAGGACAGTCGCGGCTGTCGGTTGTGACCACTGGATGCTTTTTGTAGAATGCGTATAGTTCTTGAATTTCCATATTTTCGATTGTTTCTTGCCACAAAGTTACAAATAAAGATGAATTTATAGCTTTTTTATATAGAAAAAATGATTTTATCATTCCTAAAAACAGTTTACTCACTTCATCGACACTGTGTCTTACTAAAAAAAATTTGTTTATTTTAGGAGGGAATAGTAACTTTGCAGTTGAATAAAGTAACCGTTAATAATATTACAATGAAGAAAACAAAACGAAATATAGCCATTGTGTGTGGTGGCGACTCGTCGGAGCATGAGGTATCGCTTCGCTCGGCTCAAGGACTATTCAACTGGTTTGACCGTGACCGCTACAACGTTTACATCGTTGTTATCAGGAAAAACGACTGGCATGTGAACCTGCACGACGGCAGCATAGCACCTATCGACAAGAACGATTTCTCATTTAAAAGCAAGGACAAAAAGGGGGAGAAGACGACATTCGACTATGCCTACATCACCATCCATGGCACTCCTGGCGAGAACGGCATTCTGCAAGGCTATTTCGACCTTATCAATCTGCCCTACTCCACTTGCAGCGTCCTGGTCGAAGCGTTGACGTTCAACAAATACATGCTCAACAACTATATGCGACCCTTTGGAGTCACGGTTGCCGACAGCATCCTGCTGCTCAAGGGCGTGGAGCGCAACATCACCGAAGACGATATCGAGCAACAACTCGGAATGCCATGCTTTGTCAAGCCCACCGACGACGGCTCCAGCTTCGGTGTCACCAAAGTGAAAAACAAGAGTCAGCTGGCTCCAGCCATCAAGAATGCCTTCAAGCAGTTTGAACAGGTGATGGTAGAACGCTTCCTCGATGGTACCGAGGTCACCGTGGGCTGCTACAAAACCCGCGACAAGAGCGTAGTATTTCCTGTAACCGAAGTAGTTACCGACAATGAGTTCTTTGACTATGATGCCAAGTACAACGGACAGGTCGAGGAAATCACCCCAGCACGCATCAGCCAGGAGCTCACAAAAGCCCTACAAGAGGAGACAAGCCGCATCTACGACATCCTGCATTGCAACGGCATCATTCGCGTTGACTATATTGTCACCAAGAACCCCGACGGCAGCGATTGCATCAACATGCTCGAGGTGAACACCACACCAGGAATGACAGCCACCAGCTTCATACCACAACAAGTGGCGGCTGCAGGACTTAAAATGCAAGATGTGCTCACCGACATAGTCGAGAACCAGTTCTAAGATAATGCACAATGCACAACGCTGAATGCTGAATGCTGAATGCTGAATTCAAAATCTTAGTCACTCTTAGCTTTTCCCATTCACTCCTATTCCATGACAATCAAGCCTTTTGACATCGCCAATATCGACATCGTAGCTGCCGAGCTTGCCAGGAAGTGGAAAAATGATATTGCCCACGGCATTGAGCACAGCATCGAGTTTGCGCGTGAAGTGGTGCTCAACCTCTTCCTCGACCCGCAGCTTGCTCTCCAGGCTTGCGACGACGATGGCACGATGCAGGCGGTAGCGATGGCGCGCATGAAGAAAGATGTCAACCTCTCGGAGCAATGGGTTGAAGATTTCTTGGATGGCAAGGATGACGTAGAGCGCAAGCATGTGCTCGAAACCACCGCCTACCTTATGCGCACCGAGCGCGACCTGCTCAATCTCATGAGCAACGACAGCGCCAAGTTCTCGTTCCTGTTAAGCCACAGGCGCGGTTGGGCACAGGCTCTGCAAGATCGTCTCATGCCAATGCTCATCGACCGAGGGGCTAAATGGACCTATCACATTACCGACAGCACCTGCAGCTGGCAATACTTCGACCGCCACGGCTTTGAGAGAGTGCACGAGGAACTTGTTGAACGCTTCAGCACTCCCACCCAGCCCTATTACTGCTACATGTACCGCAAGCGCATTAAGTTTTAACAAGACAATTAAAGACAATTTTTTAGGTACTCTTTTTTATTACGGACAAAAATCGAATGTCTTTACACACTTGTAATTGTCTTTAATAAAACAGCATCTGTGGCGCAAATTATCTTGTCCTTGATTGTCTTAAAATCACGCAAGCGCATTAAATAACTTCACACTAACTATCATCATTATGACACCACTCGAAACAAGAAACCGCCTGCTGGGCGAGAAACTCGTGAAAAACCTGAACCGCCGCAACATGGAGGCTCACTACTGCCCTACTGTTGAAGACGCTGTAGCCAAAGTGCAAGAACTCATTGCCGACGGCAGCAGCGTGACCTGGGGGGGCTCGATGACAGTGCGCGACATGGGAATACCGCAGGCGTTGAAACAACGTGGAACACTCAATGTGCTCGACCGGGACGTGGTAGAAGACCCCGAGGAGAAACAACAGATGTACCTGCGCGCCTTCTCGGCCGACGTGTATCTGTCGAGCGCCAACGCCATCAGCGAAGATGGAGTGATTGTCAACATCGACGGCAATGGAAACCGGGTGGCGGCTATCACGTGGGGTCCCAAGAAAGTGATTTTTATCATTGGCCTCAACAAGGTGGCACAGACTGTAGAGGCTGCGATAGCGCGAGCACGCAGCATAGCCTCTCCCATCAATGCGCAACGATTCGACATCAAGACACCATGCCATGTCGACGGAGTGTGCCACAACTGCAACAGCCCCGAGAGCATCTGCAGCTACATTCACTTGCTGCGCAACAGCCGCACACCGCGACGTCACACAGTCATCCTCGTGGGCGAGGATTTAGGTTACTAAGCTATCACCACTACCTGGGGAAAAGGTAGAGAGGTTTTTATGATTTATTAGGCGCAGCCCAATTGTGAATTGTGCATTGAATCTGGTTGGGCACTTCGCTCCCTTTTTTTTAGACAGAAGAACAGGACTGCCACGCTTGGTTGGCCAGGAGAGAACATAAAGTGTTCTGTTCTTCTGAAAGCTTGTGTTCTACTGTCTTTTCGTTGAGCCCTTATTGCATAATGCGCTTGCCGTGTTGCTGCCAGGAAAGAATGCCGCCGTCAAGATTTACCACCCTATACCCCACTTTGACGAGCATGCTCGCTGCATTGGCACTGCGACGCCCGCTGCGGCAATATACCGCCACGGTTTTATCTTTCGAGAGTTGTGATGTGGCTTGTGTCAAGAAAGTGGAGTCATTAACATCGATGAGCATGGCTCCAGGAATGTGCCCTGCGTCATACTCGTCTTGAGTGCGCACATCCAGCAGCTGAATATTATTGTAATCTTCTATCAATGACTCAAACTCGTTGGCATCAACAGTTGTGAAGCCATCGCCACCATTTTTACTGAATCCCCAAGCTGCAGCTGCCACAACAAGCAAGAGAACCACAATCAACAACAACTTGTTCATTTTGACAGAATTTTATCAAGCACAGCAATTACATCATCCTCATTTTCATAAGGATAGATATTGAAATAGGGGTCGCCTGTGAGCATTGCCGACAGGTGGCACCTGGTGGTGTTGTAGAAGATGTGAACCGGCTTGCCCAGTTGCTCGGCAAAAGCCAATTCATACCCCACTCCAAGTGAGGCGACAGTGCACTCGGCCACGACAATATCACACTCCTTGAGCCACGAAGTGTCCTGGTCGTAGATGCGCTTGTCAAGTTGACGTCCTTGCTCGGTGAGGCACAAATTGCCGCTGCCCACATGCTCGGTGAGCACGGTGTGACGGCGTTTCATGTGGTCTATGAGGCGATGATAGAGCTCGGCAAGGTCTCGCCCTCCACGTATCGAGCCTGCAAAATATATCTTCTTCGACATCGCTATTATTTTGTATCGTTATGGATCAATCATAAAACAGAAAACTATAGGTATAAAGCGCCAGGCAACCTATCATGTAGCTTATCACATTGGCAACAATGGTCGACTTCATAACATCCTTGAAGCTGTAACGCCTGATGAGCACACCATTGATTATTATCTCAACAAAAACAGTGCCCAGAAAAGCGGCCACAAAATACAGGACAAAACTGAAGAGGGTCTCGGTGTCGACGGTATCCACTTCGATAGAGCTCACCCAGGGAAACCACACGACAAGCATCCATCCATGGTCGATAAGCTTTGATATATAGGCTCCCAAGGCGCCACTCACAACATTGCTCACTGCCGTTGAGGCCATTACGCCGAAATCGTAGCCACGCTGCTTCTTGAGCGCCTTCGACATTATAAACGCTTCAAGCACTACGAGCAGAAACATGAAAACCCAGCCCATGGGCATCGATGCATATTTGCCAAACGATGTGTTTAATAACAACATAAACAAAAGTATAATTTTATAATCATTTCAAATAAAAATGCAAAAGTAATCATTTCTTTTATTTCGTAAAGCATATTTAATGTTTTTTCTACAATGATTCCATTTTTTGAACAATCGTGAAGGCAAGCAAGTGAAGACGAACTGGGGAAAATAAGACAATTAAGGACAATTTTTAGGTTCTCTTTTTTATTACGGACAATTACTGAATGTCTTTACACACTTATAATTGTCTTTAATAAAACAGCATCTAACGCAAATTATCTTGTCCTTAATTGTCTTAAAAATCACGATCGAAGTCGTTCACGCTCGGAATAACATGAGCAAGCTCAGTTCTTCTCTCACTTAATCACGACGTTGAACTTTGCTCGAAGTCGTTCACGCTCGGAATAACATGAGCAAGCTCAGTTCTTCTCTCACTTAATCACGACTTTGCGGCCGTTGTGGATGTAGATGCCGGCAGGCAGGTTGTCGCCGCTGGTGAAGCGCTGTCCCATTATGTTATAGTAAGCGTTGTCGCCGTTGTTGACAGGGTCTCTGTTGACAGTAGTGATTGCTGTGGGCAAATCCCAGTAAACAATGTTGGACGAGTTGCGAACGATGACGGTCTCGCGTTTGTCATTAACCACAGGCACGTCGTAGTGAACTTGGATGCCAATGCGGTTCTTAAACATTGGGTTGTCATTCATATTGGTGCGGTAGAAGTAGATGCGCGAAATGTCAAAGTCGTAACCTCCGTTGTAGATCTCATAAGGAATTTCGGTCATGTCTTCCGTGAGATCATAAGCATAAGTGTCGGCAAGGAACACAAATGGCACGTCATCGTCGGTAAAGATGCTGTAAACCAAATGTGATGGGTCGATATAGTTACCATTAACATCCTCGGGCAGGACAGTGAAGTCTAAGCAGCTGTAACCATCCTCTTCACCGCTGTCGAACCAAGAGTCCTCATAGAGCACAGGGTCGGCAGGCACTGCAGGCTGCAGTTTAAACTCCTTGTAAACTGTGTTGAAGTCCATAGCAGCAAAGGTGAAGTCGTTGTCATAAACCACACCAAGGCCAGTAGCGATGTAGTTGTTTGGGAACTCGGCATTGGCATCACCTGTTGTGTTGTCGAGTGTGATGGTTCCAGCTTCGTTGTCGATGGTGTAGGTCACCTCGGTCACGCCCTGGTGCACGGTGAGAGTCATGGCATATTGCTCATTGCCCTCTTCGTCGGTTGTTGTCTCCACGCCAGTGCTCATCCATTGAATGTACATGCCATATTCATCTTCTTCCAACCAGTAGAGGTATTGTCCTGTTGGCACAGTAATCTTGGTGCCGTCGGCACTAAGTGTTCCTTTTACCCACACGTTGCTTACCACCTCAAACACCACGTCGCGCAGATAAACAGTTTCGCCATCTTCGGCAAAAACGATGTCGGTAGTACCCGACTGCTCGGCCATGTAAGGAGCATCCCATCCTTGATAGATGTTGTAACCAGAGCGAACGTAGGTGCGCAGTTCTCCGGCAGGCTGCTCATCGATGATTTCAGGTACGGGAACTGGCTCTTTCTCGGTGAGGACGGTGTTCCATTCCAGATAGCCAGGCCATGCGCCGTCGTCCTCGTAGCAGCAGGTGAGACCCTCGGCCACGAAGTCTTGGATGTTCTGCTCAAACTCGGTGCGTCCCGATGTTCCCTGAAGTGCTATGGTGTTGCCATCAATCACATAGACAGCCTCGGTAACACTCTCGTCACGCACGAAGCTCACCATCGAGTTCTCCTCGTTGATTTCGGTGTGACCCCAAGCGAGCCTGATGCCCGTTTCGTACTGATAGCTCCATCCCACCGTCTGCTCAAGCGACACTGTGATAGTGGTGCCGTCGTCGCTCAGTGTTCCCACTGCCCACGAGTCACCAAAGCTGTCGTTCATGCCGTTGACTATGTTCTTGATATAGACTGTGGTTCCGTCTTCGTCATAAACGATGGTGGTCTTGGCGTCTTGCTCGGTAGTGAAAAGGGTGTTGTCAAAGACTACAAAACCAAATCCGCTGCGCACATACTGCTTAGCCTCGCCCTCGGGCTGCTCGGTGATGAGCTCTCCCAATGCCTTGGGTTGCACCCGTTTTTTGGCAAAGCCCGATTTGGCTTTAGAATTCATATTCTCATTAGATAGTGTTCTTTTGTTCTTGATGCTGCGTCCATCAAACTGGACTTGAGCCGATGCGGTAGCAACCAATGCTAACGCCATGAGTAGAGTAATGATTTTTTTCATGAGTAACAATTTGTTTTTAATTCAAGTTTACAATATAGTTAATTATTTATGTTTAAGTTATATAAGACTTGAGAGACAAAAAGAAATAATTCTTTTCACGTCGCAGGATGGGCACTTCACTAAAATTTGATTTAAATTTGATTTTTTATTCCACAGTCGCTCGGGACATTTTTAAAAAAATTTCATTCAACCTTCAGCTCGGGGAGATTCAAAAGCATAAGTCGTGCGAAGCACGGTGTGCGGTCCCGATGGGATTTGAAATTGACCCAATTTCATGCACGTGGTGCGCCCTTCAAGCATCTGTGGCACAAACTATCTTGTCGTTGATTGTCTTGAAAATCACGTTTCGAGAATGCAAAATTATAGTTTTTTTTCAATGTGTAACCAAGATTTGTTGTATATTTGCAACATCAACCATAAAAAAATCTGTTGTCTATAGTTATTCTGAACACTAAAAATCACCTTTTTCAAAATACATTACTTTTATGGACAGGCAATACAAACTATTTTTCGGTGGGGCTTTTGGCTTCGATTATCGCGAGCAGGATTACCAAATCAAGGCTGCCGAGGACTACAGGGCGCAAATCTTGGGCAGCGTGCAGGCGTTGCTCAAGCCCAAGGACATGAGTGGCGTGAGCATCAACGACAACGTCCTCTATATTGGACCTTTCTATTTCGAGGCCGAGAGCATGAAGGCCGACGACATTGTCGCATGCGAGAAACAGATGATCGAACAGTGCACCGACGCCGTTTTTGTGCTCGACGACGCTGCATGTCCAGGAACGATTGCCGAAATCATGTATGCCAACTCGCTCAAGAAAACCATTCATCTGTTCTATGTGCAGCGCAACGACGACGAAGAGACCGAAAGCGAGTATCACACTCCCTGCTGGTATCCACTCATCTTCTGCCGCCTGACCAATGAATCGACCAAGGTGTATCAATGCGATGACCTCCAAGATGCAGCAAGAAAAGTTATCGACCTGATTACATTCAATTTCAACGAATAAAATAGTCTTGTGACTCATGAGAGACCCCCCTGTCGCTCATGTCTCTAAAGACAATTAAAGACAATTTTTAGGTACTCTTTTTTATTACGGACAATTACAGCACGTCTTTACACACTTGTAATTGTTTTTAATAAAACAGCATCTGTAGCGCAAATTATCTTGTCCTTAATTGTCTTAGAGTAGTTGTGTCGTGGTTCTTTTTCTGCCCCGCAATCTTAGAAAATGAACCCTCGATGATGATAAGTTGCGCAATTCTTTGTACCTTTGCACGCCGACACAAAAAAATGCATCATCATTATGGCCGAGAGCAATTTCATCGATTACGTTAAAATACTGTGCCGCAGCGGGCATGGAGGAGCAGGTTCAAAACACCTGCACCGCGCAAAGTATATACCCAAAGGAGGACCCGATGGCGGTGACGGTGGGCGTGGTGGACACATTTTCCTGAAAGGAAACCGCAACCTGTGGACGCTCATTCACCTCAAGTATCAGCGACACATCTTCGCCACCGATGGCGAGCCAGGCTCCGAGAACCAGTGTACTGGCAAGAAAGGCGAAGACCGCACCATCGAGGTGCCTTGTGGCACTGCTGTCTATGATGCCGAGACCGGCAAGTTCCTGTGCGACGTCACCGAGCACGATCAGGTGGTGCGCCTCTTGAAGGGCGGAAGAGGAGGACTTGGAAACGTTCACTTCAAGACCGCTACCCGCCAAACACCACGCTTTGCCCAGCCAGGAGAGGACGGAGTGGAAAAATCCATCATTCTCGAACTCAAGCTGCTTGCCGATGTGGGACTCGTGGGATTTCCCAATGCAGGCAAGTCGACACTGCTGTCGGTAATCAGTGCAGCAAAGCCTAAAATCGCCAACTATCCCTTCACCACTCTCGAGCCAAACCTGGGAATCGTGACCTATCGTGGCCAGCAGTCGTTTGTCATGGCCGACATTCCAGGAATCATTGAAGGTGCCAGCGAGGGAAAAGGCCTGGGCCTGAGATTCTTGAGGCACATCGAGCGCAATGCCGTGCTGCTGTTCATGATACCGAGCGATACCGACGACATCAAGCGAGAGTATGATATTCTGAGCAACGAACTCGCCACTTTCAACCCCGACCTGGTCGAGAAGCCAAGAGTGCTGGCGATCACCAAGTGCGACCTCATCGACGAGGAACTCAAAGAGATGCTGCGCGAAGGACTGCCCGGCGATGTGCCCGTGGTCTTCATCTCGAGCGTGGCTCAACAGGGGCTTACTGAGCTCAAAGACATCCTGTGGCGCACCATCAACGATGAGCACAACCGCATCCCCGACACCGTGGCCCTGCATGACCTCGACTCACGACACCGTGTCAAGGAAGAGGACGACTTCATCTTTGCCGCACAAGACCCCGACTATGACGAGATGCCCGATGCTGGAGGCAAGATGACTATAGACGAGAAAGTGTGGGACGAGGAGTACTGGGAAGATAAATACAAAGACACCGACCGCGACTTCCAAATCATCAACGACGACGAGCAGTAAATAATGACAACCGAGAATATAAACATCTGTGTCTTTGGTGCCTCAAGCCGTGACTTGAGGCAAGAATACATCGACGACTCCTATCATCTGGGGGCTCTCATGGCCAAGCGTGGATGGCGGTGCCTGAACGGTGCAGGATGCGACGGGCTCATGCGAGCCGTGAGCGACGGCGTGCTCGACGCCGGCGGAGAGGCCGTGGGAGTGATTCCACAGTTCATGATCGACAACCAGTGGCAATACGACAGGCTCACCAGCATCATCGCCACCGGCTCGATGCACGAGCGCAAACTCTCGCTGGCCAAAATGTCGCAAGCGGTAATAGCGTTGCCTGGAGGGTGCGGCACCATGGAAGAACTCTTGGAAGCCATCACATGGCGACAGCTCAACCTGGCGCCTAAGCCCATTGTGCTGCTCAACACGCTGGGTTACTACGACCACCTCGAAGCAATGCTCAACCACTCCATCGACCACGGCTTCATGAAGCAGAGCCACCACAGGCTGTGGAGTGTTGCCAAGAATCCCGAACAAGCTCTCGAGCTCATCGCACAAGAGCTGTCGCAACCATCGCTCACCCCCATAGAGTCTAAATACTAAAACCACACGCAATGCCAACCCTCAGCACGACAACAACAACCGACAGCCTCTCCCTGGCACCCGACACGGTCGCAACAACAGCCACCGACAGCAGTGTGCTTGTACCCAAAGCTCACAGGGCACAGTATTTAGGCGGTTTCCCCGAGCACTCGGGCAACGACAGCACCATCGTGCACATCAACCAGATGCCAGTGATCGAGATTCCCACCGACGGTAATGCACGCACCCACAACAGCTCTCCGCTTCACGACACTGGCTCGATGATAATGTTCCTGACGTCGTGCCTCTTTCTCATCACAAGCTACCGGTTGGGACATGTCTATATCTCCAACTTGATGCACAACATGTTTTCCATCAAGGGCAAAGACGACCTCTACAGCGACCACACCATGAGCGACACACGCATCATCATCGCCCTGATAGTCAACACCTGCCTCATGGAGGGCATGCTCTTGTTCTTCGGGCTGTCGTGGTTCTACCCCAGCACTGCTCTGGCGTTACAGAACTCGGTGCTGCTGCACGTTTTCATGCTGGTGGTCGCAGCAGCGTTGTTCATCACGTTGCAGATTTTCCTCTATCGCCTGTTGGGATTCACTTTTGGCGATGACAAGCTCACCGAACTGTGGGTGGGAGGCTTTCTCGCCTCGCAAGCGACACTCGGACTGCTGCTCTTCCCCATTGTGGTTATAGCTCTTGTGTTTCCTTCCACTATCAAACTGATGCTCACCATCTCTATAATCCTATATATTCTGGCAAGAATAGTGTTTATTTGGAAAGGTTTTAGAATTTTTTTCAATAATTTGTCATCAAGTATCTATTTTATTTTGTACCTTTGCGCCGTTGAAATTGTACCCCCTCTCTTGGCACTCGCCGGTACAGTTTATATGTGCAGCATGTTATAAACAAAAAACATTGAAACAGTGAAGATTAAGAAAATCTTGGTTTCGCAACCGAAACCATTATCGGAAAAATCTCCTTATTTCGATTTGGAACGCAAGTATGGCGTGGAGGTGGTTTTTAGGCCATTCATCAAGATTGAGGGGTTAACTTCAAAGGAATTCCGCAAGTCCAAGATCCCCATCAACAACCACACTGCTGTGATTTTCACAGCCCGCACCGCTGTCGACCACTACTTCAGGTTGTGCAAGGAACTCAGGTTCAACGTCCCCGACACGATGAAATACTTCTGCGTGAGCGAGACCATCGCGCACTATCTGCAAAAGTATATCATCTATCGCAAGCGCAAGATATTCTATAGCGAGACAGGTCACGAGAAGGCCTTGCTGCCACTGCTCGCCAAGCACAACAAGGAGACCTACATCTATCCCGTGAGCGATGTCCATGAACAAAAGCTGCACATCCCCGAGGACGGCAGCATCAAGTTCACCAAGGCGGTGATGTATCGCACTGTGAGCAACGTGATTCGCAACGACGAGGAGTTTGACTACGACATGATCATTCTTTTCACCCCGTCGGGAGTGAAATCGCTGCTTCAGAGCTTCCCTCACTTCAAGCAGGGCAACATCGCCATTGGTGCGATGGGCAGTAAGACCATCGAGGAGCTCAAGAACAACGGCCTCCGTCTCGACTTGACAACGACTCCCAAGGCGCCTTCTATCGCCGCCGCCATGGAGGAATATATCAAGCAGCACCTCGACGACAAGGAAGAGGAGCGAATCCAGCAAGAACGCTTCACCGAAGGCATGCAGCAAGAGGCAACACCAAGCCAGCCCCAGAATGAGGTCAAAAAGGTTGAGCCTGTTGTACAAGCCCAAGTGGAGGTTGAGGAAAAGCCCGCCGTGAAGGCAACTGCCAAGAAAGCTGCCGCGAAGAAAACGACAGCCAAGAAAACCTCGACTACTAAGAAAAAAGCCGAGCCTGCAAAAAAAACCACAGCAAAAAAGACTGCAGAAAAAAAGACTGCAGAAAAAAAGACTGCAGAAAAAAAGACTGCAACAAAGAAGACCTCTAAGAAAACCGAGAAATAATCACATTTCTTGAAGCAATAAAGAATCCCAGGATTGTGTCATGCGACTTGTCCTGGGATTTCAGTTTTACTACTATCGAGCTATATCCTTTTCCCGTACACTTATTATTTAGAACTGGAAGTAAATAAAGGGCTGAATATCGCTGGTTTTCACCTGCATGATTATCACGATCATGATAATCAGAGCAATGGCATAGAACGGAACAGGCATCTTCACAAACGCTCGTTTGCATTGCTCCGACACCCTGTCGGGGATGAAATGAAGCACATATCCCACCACGATGAGAACCATCACCTGCCAGTAGCCGATGAGTACCTGTCCCAAGAACTCAATGTGCATGCTACTGGTGATCTGCGACAACATGATGCCCAGGTTGCCCCAGTCACCATTGTGGAACAGTCCATTCCACGTCACATCGGCATTGCGGAATATCATCCACGCAAAAATCACAAAGTGGAAAGTGACTATCGTCATCAGGAAATTCCACAGACGGGATTCAACCCACTCACAGCCACGGCACACGCCCATCCACATCTTGTGCACAATCAACGCCAAGCCATGCAAAACACCCCAAAAGACGAAGTTCAACGAGGCACCATGCCACAAGCCTCCCAAGAACATAGTGATGAAAATGTTCAAGTACTGCCTGAGCCTGCCCTTGCGGTTGCCACCCAATGAGATATACAGGTAGTCACGCAGCCAGGTGCTGAGAGAGATGTGCCAGCGACGCCAGAAGTCGGTCACCGACACCGCCTTGTAAGGATTGTTGAAGTTGATGCCAAAGCGGAATCCCATGAGCAGGGCAAGGCCTATCGCCATGTCGCTGTAGCCCGAGAAATCACAGTAGATCTGCAATCCGTAACCATAAGCGCCAAGCAGGTTCTCGATGCCGCTGAACTGGATGGGAGTCTTGAACACACGCTCCACAAAGTTGATGCTGATGTAATCGCTGATTATCGCCTTCTTGAACAGTCCCGTCAAGATGTACCAGAACCCTACTCCGAGCATGGCACGTGTCACCCTCACAGGCTTGTAGAACTGTGGAAGGAAATCACTTGCCCTAACAATGGGACCCGCTACCAACTGGGGGAAGAACGACACATAGAAGGCATAGTCAAGAAGATTGTCGACGGGCTCTATCTTGCGGCGATATATGTCGATGACATAGCTCATCGACTGGAACGTAAAGAACGAGATTCCCACAGGCAGGAAAATCTTGAGGTCGTGCCACGGAGCTCCAGTGAGATCGGAGAACAGCTGCCCCAGAAAGTTGGTGTACTTGAAATAGGCAAGAAGTCCCAAGTCAATCGCCAAGCTCAACGCAACCAGCAGCTTGCGAGATGTCTTGCGACGGCACGTCGACAGGAGTTCTCCAATGATATAGTCGGAACACGTGACTATTGCAATAAGGAAGAAATAGAAACCGCTGCTCTTGTAGTAGAAGTAATAACTGAACGCTACAACAAACAGGGTGCGTGGCAACGACTTGTTGCGCAGCAACGTGTATATCACCATGAAGACGGCAAACATGAACAAGAAAAGCCCGCTCGAGAATATCAGCGGCGATTTCTCGTCATAGACGAGCTGTCGCAGCAGCAGCGATGGATCGATATTTCCAAACTGCAGCTCAAAGCATCGTGTTATTATGTCCCAAATACTCTCCATTTATTTAAAAAAACATCTTCTCCCGGGTTAAAGTTCTTCACCTGCTCTCATAGCCAAGCATCAATGCGTCGAACAAGTATCGCGCTATTCGGTCACCGCCCTTGTGGGTGATGTGGGTATAGTCGGTGCTGGCCTCTCCACGATCGACCATCGCAACCATACTGCCCTCGCCACCCATGGCGGTGTAGAGATCCCAGAACGCCACTTTACAGTCGATGGCAGCGCGCTTCTGCGCCTGGATGATATCGAGCACGCTCTTCTTGGTGCGCCATCCGCTGGCGGTTCGCTCCTCCCTGTCGCTGCATCCCACTATCAGAATGCTTGTGCCAGGCATATTGCTCTTGATGTTGTTGATTGCAGCCTCGAGGTTCTTGTTATAATAATTATAGATGCTTTTCTCTTCGCCCGCGATGTTGAGGCCATAGATGAGAACCACAAGGTCATAGTGTCGAGCCTGGTTGAATGCTCGGATTACACTCGAGGGCATGCTCTTGAGGTGCAGTCCGCTTGATGAGCGCATCGCAAGATTGTCGACTATCACGCCGTTCTCACAATCCATCGATGTGCCCAAGAACACCATGTTGCCAGGATTGCTGACCGTCCATTTCACGGTTTTGATATTTCCATAGACTATAGCATGCCCCACCACGCTGTTAGACGATAGCGGGAAATAGGTGGTGTCGGTGCCGTTGACCACTGCGGTTGCATAGCCCGAGCCTGCTCCGCCCATGAAATAGAACGACGAACTCGTGCTCGTGCCTGCAAGCGAATAGGCCGAACTCAGGCCCGTGAGGCTCACCCATGCTCCATCGACGGCGTTGAAGTAGTTGCCGGTGATGTTGTTGTAGACTCCCACATATCCCGTGCGGTCAACAGCCTTGTGCTGAGTCCAGCCACCAAAGCTGTGACGACAAGTGGGGCTGAAGGTGGCAGTTATCGAGGTCATGGGCAGATAGCCCACACCCTTGCCGCCGAAGCGCTCCTGAAGGAGCTGGCGCAGCTTTGACGTCATGATGTCGCCCTCTATATAGGAATCGCCAAGCACCGCAATTCTCACGGGTCTTCTTTGTGACTCAGAAAGAGCTTCATAGAACTGCACCATGCCGCCCGAAGAGCCATTGCTCATGTCGGCAATATTTGTAACACCTTCTTTAGTAACATTCTTTTTCGAGTTGATGATAGAGTCCTCTCTTGTGATGAGATTGCCGAGGCTGTCGCGCAAGAAAGCCGCCGAGTCGTTTCTCACGTCGGCAAGCAAGTCAAGGTCGCTAATCGGCAAGCCCTCCACAAGCTTCGGGAACCAGTACAATGCAATCAACGACAGTATTACTGCAATGACCAGCACAGGTACTTTACTTAAGTAGTTTTTCTCCATTTAACTCTAAAATCAAGCATCTTAGGACCTGACAAGCACATTGTTATCAATCGTCCTCATGGGCTCGGGCACTGTGTTCAGGCACTAAATGATGGGCAAAATTACTGCAAAGTCACAGAAAAAACAAAAATGCAGGAGGAATCTTTTCGTCATTTCTTCAACAAATTCCCTTCTCTTCCTCATCTCCTTTTTACCAGCCATGCTATTCACCTTTTTATTGATGGTGTTGGTTGATAAAAACAAATGCCTGAGCCGCAAAATTTGTAAAATTGATCTCAAATGACTATTTTTGCAAACTATTATTTAAAAATTATTATCCATTTCGACATGAAAAAGACATTTTTAATAGCTGTTCTGCTTTTAACTTCGGCTATCGTCAATAATGCCAAGGCCATCGTTGGTGACGTGAATGGCGACGGCTACGTTACAGCGGCCGACATCACTGCACTGTATAACTACCTGCTTCTTGACGACACCTCCCACCTGGTTGCAGGCGACGTGAACAATGATGGCTACATCACAAGTGGCGATGTCACTCAAGTCTATAATATCTTATTAGGTGATAGCACTCCAGATCCTGCTATTCCCGACTATCAGGTCAACATCGTCTATGAAGGGACAACAGCCACAGTGGTAGTTGCCAAGAACATAGAGAGCTTGATGACGGTAGAGGTGAACGGAGCACATGTCAACATCGTGGCCTCCCCCACCCTGCAAGACTCTGTGATATATAACCTTAGCGGAACGACAACATGCGGCTCGTTCTACATGGACGGTGACTACAAGTGCTATGTAAATCTCGACAACCTCTCTATCACCAACCCCGACAGCGCAGCCATCAATATCGATAACGGCAAGAGAATAGACCTCACCATCAATGGCAACAACACTCTTGTCGACGCCTCGGCAGGCAGCCACAAGGCTTGCTGCTTTATCAACGGACACACCGTGATTGCCGGAGAGGGAACACTCACCATCACCGGCAATACCAAGCATGCCTACTTCAGCGATGAATACACACGCATCACCAGCGGAACCATCAATGTGCTCAATTCCGTGGGCGATGGCATGCACGTAAACCAATATTTTCAAATGGAAGGTGGAAACGTGACAATCAACACCGATGGCGGCGATGGCATCGACATTGGATGCACTCAAGATGAAACCGACACCAACAATGGACAGTTCATTATAACTGGTGGTACAATTAACGTTACCACTACTGCCAACACAGTGAAAGGCATCAAGTGCGAGTCAATAATGACTATCGCTGGAGGCTCGATAACTGCTTCTACCAGTGGCAATGCGATATATGACGCTGAAAGCAACGACATCAGCAGCTGTGCCGCTATCAAGTGCGACAGCACCTTCAACATGACCAACGGCAACATCTATCTCGTGAGCACCGGAATTGGAGGCAAGGGCCTCAACACCGACGGAAGCGTCAACATCGGCGGAGGCACATTCACAGCAGTGACCACCGGTGATGTCTATGAGTACACTGCCACCAACGACACCAAGGCTGGTGGAATCAAGGCCGACGGCAGCATCGTCATCAGCGGTGGCACAGTGCGTGTGGCAGCCAGCAAAGACGATGCACGAGCCTTCAATGGCAAGTGCGGCTTCTTCACCAACGGTGGCTACATCTTAGGCATAGGAGGCAGGTCATCAACGGTAAGTGCTGGTTACACACAAAAATACAAGTATTACCGAAACCAAGTGATAAATGGCGGCGCCACAGTGACCTATGACGGAGTATCGATGGAAATACCTTCATTCTACAAGAACACTGCCGCACTGATTGTTGTCTCAACTCCCGACCTCCAATAAAAAAACAACTATATGAGAGGGGGCAAAACGGCGACATCTGCCGTAGCCCCCTCATTTTTTTATATATAATCCCTCTGGGGATTTACTCTTCTATCTCATTAACGTCGTTGGTTTTCAAGCCAGCCAATTTCTTGATTTTTTTCCCTCTCGACATAATTCCACCTTGACCCTGAAGCCTGATCATAGCCGAGTCATAGTTCTTCTGCATAGAGTCGATGCCTTTCTTAATCCTGCCCAAATCATCGTTGAAGGCATTGAGTTTGTCCATCAGCTTCATAACTTCCTTGGCGATTGACTCGGCATTCTTGTTCTGCTTGTCGCGCGACCACAGCTGCATGAGCAGTTGTGCAACGCTAAGCAGGTGGGTGGGGCTCACGATGACGACATGCTTCGTGTAGGCATACTCCCACAGTTGCTGATTTCCCTGCATGGCGGCAAGATAGGCCGGCTCGTTGGGAATAAACATGAGTGCGAAGTCGGCAGCATTTTCCACATGCTTGATGTAATCTTTCTTAGCCAGCAAGTCTACTTGAGACTTTACCGATGAGATGTGCAGCTTAAGAGCCTGCTGCTGCTCTTCGGGTGTTGTTGAGTTAACGTAATTGACAAAAGCCGTGAGCGACACCTTGCTGTCGATGATGAGATTTTTTCCGTCGGGCATGAAGAGCGTGAAATCTGGCCTGAGCATCGCGCCCTCATCGTTTCTTATCACCTTGCCTTGACTATCGCGAGTGACCTGCATCTTGTAGTGCACATCCTCTTCAAGACCTGAGAGGTCGAGGATGCGCTTGAGCACACCTTCGCCCCAGTCGCCCTGAATCTTGTTGTTGCTCACCAGTGCGTTAGAGAGCCTTGTCGCCTCCTGGGTGATTTCTTTGTTGGCAGCCACCATTTTCTCAAGTTCTTTCCCAAAGAATTTGGTGTTCACATCCTGTTTTTCCTGATAGCTTTTGAGTTCCTTGTTCAGCCCGTCAATCTGCTCTTTGAGAGGAGTGAGCAGCTGGCCGATGCTCGTTTTGCCTTCCTCGTTCATTGTCTTGCGGCTGTGGTTAAGGAGTTCGGCTGCCACAAGCTTGAAAGTGTTGCGCGATTCTTCCTCAAGTCGCTCGCGGGTGCTTGTCACGGCGTCGAGCTTGGTTTGCAGCTCGGTTTTGTCGCGGTCGAGCGCGTCTTTGAGGTCATCGAGCTGCTTGATTTCCTCTTTCATCCTGGCAATTGACTCATTGAGCTCGTCGACCCTCATGTGCAGCTGGCGCGCCTCCTCGGTGGCTGTGGCGTGCTGCGTTTTCAAGTTCACGTTCTCGCTTGAGAGCTTCTCCACTTTGCCTCCGGCTTCTTGGAGTTGTTTCTTGAGATCCTGGTTTCCCTGGTGCAGCTGCTTGTTGAGGGTGATGGCGTTCTTTCGCATGAGCCACGCAACAATAGCCCCCAACACGAGGACTACAAGTATTGATACAATATATATTGTCGTAGTAACCATTATGTTGAGGGTTATTGAGTTGTGTAGTGTTTGAGTGTCTTTTTTTTACTTCTTGAGTGCGGCAAGGGTCTCCTGCAGGGTGGCTATCTTGCTCTGTGCGTCGGCTTGCTTCTTGCGCTCGGCAGCTACAACTGCCTCGGGGGCGTTGGCGACAAAGCGCTCGTTGCAGAGCTTCTTCTCCACGCTGGCAAGAAATCCCTGGGTGTACTCAAGCTCTTTCTCGAGCTTCTCGATTTCCTCGGCCACATTGATGTTGTCGTGCAAGGGCACAGCAAACTCGGTGGTCCCCACCAGGAACGATGCGGCTGTTGGGTCTTTGGCTTCCACCTGCTCTATTTTGTCGAGGCCGGCGAGCTTGAGGATGATGGGTTGCAGGGTGTTGTTCCACTCCTTGCCAGTTACCTCGAGCTGGAGCATGTTTTTGTTGGGGATGTTCTTGCTGGCGCGCACATTGCGCACTGCGGTGACAATCTCGCGTGCCTCGGTCATTGCCTTGATGATGGCTCCATCAACGGGCTGTGGCTCAGGAATGATAGCATACATGATGCTCTCGCCAGGCTTGCGCTCACTGATGTGCTGCCACAGTTCCTCGCTGATGAATGGCATGAAGGGATGGATGAGGCGCAGCAGGATGTCGAAGAAGTTGAGCGTAGCATCCATTGTGGCCTTGTCGATGGGCTGCTGGTAGGCTGGTTTGACAATCTCGAGATAGAGAGCCGAGAAGTCTTCCCAGAACAGGCGGTAAACAGCCATCAGGGCATCGCTGATGCGGAACTTGGTGAAGAGGTCTTTGACCTCGGCGAGGGTGCTGCCCAACTGTGCCTGGAACCACTCGATAGCCAGGCGGCTGTGCTCGGGCTGCTCAATGTGAGCCACTTCCCATCCCTTGACAAGGCGGAATGCGTTCCAAATCTTGTTGTTGAAGTTGCGGCCTTGCTCGCACAGAGCCTCGTCGAAGAGGATGTCGTTGCCGGCTGGAGCACTGAGCATCATTCCCATGCGCACGCCGTCGGCGCCAAACTTGTCCATCAGCTCGATGGGGTCGGGGCTGTTGCCCAGCGACTTCGACATCTTGCGGCCAAGCTTGTCGCGCACGATTCCGGTGAAGTACACGTTGCGGAAGGGCATCTGCCCAGTGTACTCATAGCCAGCCATGATCATGCGGGTCACCCAGAAGAAGATGATGTCGGGGGCAGTCACAAGGTCGCTGGTGGGATAGTAGTACTGGATTTCCTCGTTGTCGGGGTTGCGTATGCCGTCGAAGAGCGAGATGGGCCACAGCCACGAGCTGAACCAGGTGTCGAGGGCGTCCTCGTCCTGACGCAGGTCGTCGATGGTAATGTTCTCATAACCAGGCATCTGGTGGGCTTTCTCAAGAGCCTCTTCCTTGCTCAGAGCCACCACAAACTTCTCCTCGTCGCCGCCGGTGGGCAGGAAATAGGCTGGGATGCGGTGTCCCCACCACAACTGGCGGCTGATGCACCAGTCCTGGATGTTCTCGAGCCAGCTGCGATAGGTGTTCTTGTATTTTGGTGGGAAGAACTTGATGTCGTCGTTCATCACGGGTGGCAGTGCAAGCTCGGCAAAGTGCTTCATGTCGATGAACCACTGCATGCACAGGCGTGGCTCAACGGCGGTGTCGCTGTTGCGCTCGCTGTATCCCACCTTGTTGTCATAGTCCTCGACCTTCTCCATCAGGCCAGCCTCTTTGAGGTCGACAACGATTACCTTGCGCACCTCGTCGCGAGTCATGCCCACATAGAGTGGTGACTGCTCGCTGATGGTGGCGTCGGCGTTAAAGATGTCGATGGTCTCGAGGTTGTGGTTCTTGCCCAGCATGTAGTCGTTGACGTCGTGGGCGGGAGTGACCTTGAGGCAACCGGTACCGAACTCAATGTCGACATAGCGGTCCTCAATAACGGGTATCACGCGGTTCACCAGTGGAACAATCACCTTCTTGCCGCGCAGCCACTGGTTCTTGGGGTCCTTGGGATTGATGCACATGGCGGTGTCGCCCATGATGGTCTCGGGACGAGTGGTGGCAACCACTGCATAGCGGCGGCCCTGCTCGTCGCGGTGAACCACTTCGCCCTCGGCGCCTGTCTCGCCGCTCATGTCATCGTCGGCGACGTAGTACTTGAGGTAATAGAGCTTGCTCTTCTCCTCGCGGTAGATAACCTCCTCGTTGCTAAGGGCCGTCTGGGCTTTGGGGTCCCAGTTCACCATGCGCAGGCCACGATAGATGAGGCCTTTCTCGTAGAGGTCGACAAAGACGCGAAGCACGCTCTCGCTGCGGATTTCGTCCATAGTGAAAGCTGTGCGGCTCCAGTCGCACGAAGCGCCCAACTTGCGCAGCTGCTGCAGGATGATGCCGCCGTGCTCGTGGGTCCAGTCCCAAGCGTGCTTGAGGAACTCCTCGCGTGTGAGGTCGGTCTTCTTGATGCCTTGCTCGGCGAGGCGCTTCACCACTTTGGCCTCGGTAGCGATGCTGGCGTGGTCGGTGCCTGGCACCCACAGGGCGTTCTTGCCCTCCTGACGTGCACGGCGCATCAAGATGTCCTGGATGGTGTTGTTGAGCATGTGGCCCATGTGCAGCACACCGGTCACGTTGGGCGGCGGAATCACGATAGTGTAGGGTTCGCGCTCATCGGGCACCGACTTAAACAAGTCATGGTCCATCCAGTATTTATACCATTTATCCTCGACCGCTTTAGGGTCATACTTAGTTGCCAAAGTGTTATCCATAATTCTTTTTATGCGATTATATTTTGATTATTGTAGCATCTTTAATATTCAAATTGCAAAATTAAGAAAAAACTGTGACTTTACCACCGAAAGACTCAAAAATGTTTACATGACACTTAATTTAAACACACTTTTGAACCTTCTTAACATCCTTTGATAACACGAAATAAAACCCATGACGCACACATTGTCGCTAATGCACATCATGTCGCGTATTTTTTTTGACAGGAGAAACAGGAGTAACAGGGGGGCAATAGAAAGAAGTTATGCAAACGGCAACGATTTTGCCGGATGCATAACTATGAGTAACATTCAACTTGATGAGTTCTTGTTGATTTTTCTGACGATGATGATGCTCACCTCGTAGAGGCCATACATGGGAATTGCCACCAAGAACAGGGTGAAGAGGTCGGGCGGTGTAATCACGGCTGCCACGAGAGCGATAACAATGATTGCATGGCGGCGGTAGTGAGCCATGATGTCGCTTGAGAGGAAGCCAAGCTTTGCCAAGAAGAATGAGATGACAGGAATCTGGAACACGAGTCCCATCATGAAGGTGAGGGTGGTGAAAGTGGAGATATAGGACGAGATGTTGATTTGGTTCACCACGCTTGCGTCCACCTGATAAGTGCCAAGAAAGCGCAATGCAAAGGGGAAGAGGATGTAATAGTTCATCACCACACCAGCCATGAACAGCAAGTAGATGACGACTGTGACCGAAACGGAATAACGCCGTTCATTGTCGTAGAGGGCGGGTGTGATGAAACGGAACAGCTCCACCACAATGTAGGGCGAGGCGCACAGCAGCCCCAGTATGACCGATGTGGAGAGGTGGGTCATGAACTGGTTGGACAATTCGGTGTTGATGAGAGTGATTTTAAATGGCTCGAAATGGAAATTAATTCCCAACCAGGCACACAAGTGCTCAATGGCACGATAGGTGACAAAGTCGCTGCTGCCCGGTGCGAGCAGAATGTCGAAGGTGGCCTGGCGAAAGCAGAAGATGGCGACCGCAAACACCAGTGCCACGGCAATGATGCGGAAGAGCATCTTGCGCATTACTTCAAGATGCCCTCCGAAGGTCATCATGCCCCCGTTATCGGCCTTGCTCATTTCTCCTGGGCGCTTTCCTGTGGCTCGGCCGACTGCTCGGGTTGAGCTTCGTCGGTAGGCTTTTCCTCGTTTTGAGGCTCCTCGGTTGGAGAATTAAGCCCTTCCTTGAAGCTTTTCACGCCCTGTCCCATGCCCTTCATCATCTCGGGCAGTTTTTTGCCACCAAAGAGCAGCAGTGCCAGTCCTGCGACCAGCAGCAACTCGGTGGTACCTATCATCAGTAACATAGTTAATAGTTAATAGTTATGAGTTGAGAGTTTTTTAGTATATTTCACTCGACGTTGAGGAAGATTTCGCAGGTGTCGAAATTGATTTCCCAGTTACCATTTGGTGAGCTTTCCCAGTTGTACTTCTGCGACATCCTGTCCCACCAGTTTTGGAACTTGGTGCCTGTCTCGCCCATGTCGGTCACGAGCTTCTCATAAAGCTCGGCATTGTCGGCAGTGAGCACTTTAGCCAGCTCGTTAAGTCCGTTGCGGCGCTCAAAAAGCGCCTGGATCTCGTTTTTCTCCTCAAGTGTTACCTGGCCTACTAATTTGCGTGTCATATCTTCGGTTTATTTTATTTCCATTGTGTTGCTATCTCGAATGGGTCGAGATAGGTTAGTTCTTTGATTTCTTCCTTGTCGGGCAAGAATGTGCCCTTGCTGCGGAGCGAGAGCATGAGCTCGCGCGAGGCGTTGCGCTCGAGGTGGGCTGCTACGCACTGCTCATGGCTCGGGGTGTTGACCTCGAGAGTGGTCTTGCGGTTGAGCCAGATGCAGCGGCGGCACTGCCATGCGTCGCACTTGCGGCATATTGGGGCATGGTCGAGCTTATAGAGCTGCTTGTTCTTGATGTCAAGGCCATTTTCAATGTTTCCCACGTTGTCATTCTCGTCATTGTAATAGAATGCCGGGCAGATATAGAACTTTCCATTTGGTGCGAGGGTGATGGTGGTATCACCAGCGTTGCAGTTGTTCATCTCGGTGAGTATCATGCGGTCGGTGAGCAGGTTGAACTGTGGCGACTTGCCGTCAACGTATAGCTGCTCCACTTCTTTGCCAAGCGAAGCGAGAACAGCCTTGTACTGTTCACGGTCGCTATCGCTCATCCGTTCCACGTCGGTGATGACCACGTTAAGGCGTTGCACCATGCCGAGCAAGTCTTTGAGCTTGTCATGGTTCTCGTTGAGATGTTTCCAGCCAGTGCGCAGCACCACCACATCGTCTTCCAGTTTAGAGGCATCGTAGTCCCAACTATTGAGCACCACAATGTCGGTGTCATTGTCGAGGAGTGCCATTGGCTTGATGTTGCTGTGGTCGATGGTGTCAATAACATCGAGATAGTCCTGCGGCAAAGCATAGTCGGGGTAGACAAACTGTATCATCAGGTTCTCCACCATACCAAAGCGGATGCCCTGGCGCAGATGGTCGAGCGAGATGAGCCTGCGCTCCTTTTTGTTCACACTGTAATGACAGAAGCTTGTGCTGGTGTCATCGAGCAGAATTACTAAATATTGTAGCATAGTCTTAACAATCAACAGGTTTCACTTTGCGTTTGTTCTTCTCAAATTCCTCGCGCTGGCCTTCAAGCTCGAGCTTGCGGTAGAGTTTGTTCCAGTAATAGTTGTTGGCTCTCACTCGGGCCTTGTGCATCAGGCAGATGGCGGTGGCTCGCTGATAGATGGTATTCGTCTCAGCGGCGTCGTAGTTCTCGCCTTGGCACCAGGCGCAGCCGCTTGCCACCTCGCAGTCCAAGCATTTTTGAGGACTTTGAGTAGTGCGGTCGAGGGTGAGGAACGGTCGCAACTTGTTTTTATCTATGCCGTCGCGCACATTGCCAATGATGATTGGTTTCTTCTCACGTAGTGAGTAGCCAGCAAAGCGGGTGCAGGGATAGAACATTCCTGCAGCGTCAACGGCAAGCATCTTGCCCGCACCGCACCAGTTCTGGTTCTCAAGCTCGGGGTCGAGCGGCTTGCCAATGTTTTCACTGTAGAAAGAGCAGGTATAGTCGGTGTAGTAGCCACCATCGATAATAGCGTCGGCGAGCTGCATAAGTTGTTCCTCAAATAGTTTATCATCACCTTCTTTCCACACATCTTCAAATACACAATTAGTATATAAATGATGAATCCCCAAAGAGAATAAATGTAGAACACTTTCTTTAATATATGGAATATCGGCACTGCTAATCGTCACTTTTGTACCTATGTCTTTAAAGTCTTTCAACCATAGAGGAATATTTTTCAAGACATTTTTGTATGAACCTTTACCTGTGTTTTTATAAACCCTATTTAGATCATGCTTTATCTCATTTCCATCTATTGTTATGGTAATGCTTAGATGTGTGATATTCTTTTCAATGAATTTTCGGACCTTTTTTGTATGATAATTAAGCCCATTTGTTGTCAAATTAATGCGATAAGCATCGAACCATTTATGTCCTCTTATATATGTCTGTAATTTAAAATAATCACAGATTTTATCTATTAATTCCACCTCCAACAATGGTTCTCCCCCTATGAAATCCAAAATTACAGATTTTTGTCTTCCAAAAAATAGAGAACTTGTTAAAATGTAATCAATAGCTTTTTTTGCAGTCAAAAATGACATTCGCTCTTTATCATTTTTACCGACAAGATAACAGTATTTACATGCTAATTGACAATCTTTTGTTACTATAAACGTTATGTTTGCAGCAGTACCGTCGAGCCATTGAGCCGCTTCATCTTTGATATTACCCATATCAACGTGCTTATACGATAAATAATTATAGACATTTCGTACTCATTTCACTTTTGAATGAAATGAGTACGAAATTAAATCTTTAAATCAATTAATAGTAACCTACACACCAACCAGTACATGTTCCTGTGCAAGTGCCAGCACATCCTCCGCGACAAGTACCAGTACAACCACCAATGCATGATATACATGTTCCTTGACAAGAACCTGTACATCCAAATTGACATCCCCACTGTGATTTGCTTTCACTTGCTTTAGACATAAATGGTATTTGACTTAGTGCAATCGCACCGATGATAGGCAGTGTGTTTTTAGCTGCCTTTTTGAAGAATTCGCGTCTTGACTGCAATTCTTCTTGTTTTTTGTTTTTCTTTTCGTCTTTCATAAATAATATGAATACATTTAGTTGTCGTATTAGATTCCCCAGATTTAGACGTTGGTAAATGTAGCTACATAAAAAAAGACGTGGGAATCTGTACTTTAGCTTACCCCGTCCTCAGGCTCTCGCATTGCCTCACTCCAGGATAAGCAACGCAGTTAGCCCACGTCAGTGTTGAATATATATGCTACATAACACCACCTAAAAGGCAGTGTCTGGGCATAGTATTCACCCAACGTGGACGCCTACTTTGTTGCCGTATCTTCTGGAGTTTTAAGAATTTGCGAGATTCTGAGAACGGAAGATAACGCCGTTAGTAAACGTCCTTTACCAAAATGTTCAGGAAGCTTGTGTCACACCTTATTATTAATATGCCATCAAGCCTTTCCTCGACCCGCCGCCCTCTCTTGGGCTAACTGATCGGTTGCAAAATTAATATTATAAATTAAACAATGCAAGTATTTTTATTAAAAAAATAATGTCTTGCAGATTTGTTAGATTTCGGATTTCTTGAGTTTGAACTCGATGTGGTGGAACTTGTGCAGGGCGTAGATGATGCAGGCCTCGATGGCATAGGCAATGAGGTAGCTGTACCAGATGGCGCCGGGTGCGGCTTTCGACATGAGCCACAGCACAGGAATCACCGTGAGCGAGAGGATGAAAGAAATGAAGAGCGCCATGCGGTGGTGGCTGTAGAGCTTGTAGATGATCATGAGCACATAGATGTAGCTGAAGAGGATGAAGCTCAGCGCAAACACGCGCAGCGCATGGCTGCTCTGGGCAAGCATCGCGGGCTCGTTGCAGCCAAAGAGCTTGGCGATGCCTTGAGGCCACACCCACACCAGAGCGCATGTTACCACCATCGACACGGTGATGAAGCGCAGCCCCTTGTAGATGACTGTCCTCACTCCACTGTTGTCGCCCTTGCCCACCTGGATGGCTCCGAGCGACTGGAGCGTTTGGCATGTGCCCGAGATGAAGAGATTGTACACTTGCAGCAGGTTCATGCACAGGGCAAAGACGAAGATGCCCGTGCGGCCAGTGGTGGAGAGCACGATGGTGTTGGCGCTAAGCAAGAGCAGTGTGAGGCATATCGAGGCCATTGCCAGCGGAGCTCCCTGTGATGCGATGCGACGCCACATTGCCAACAGTCCGCCACCGCCAAACACGAGCCTCAGTCGCCTGTTCTCGGGCTTGTGCCAGTGGCTTAGCAGGATGGCGATGCCCACGAGGTGTCCCACCACTGTTGCGGCGCTCGAACCGGTGATGCCCCAGTCGAATACTTGGATGAACACGATGTCGAGCAGCAAGTTGACCACGTTGTCCACTATCACCGCCATCGACACCAACTTGGGGCTGCCATCCACGCCCACCATGGTCGAGAGGCCCCACATCAGGATGAATGCCGGGTTGCCAATGAGCAACACGTGCATGTAGTCCTCGGCAAGAGGGAGGATGTGCTCGTTGTCGCACAGCAAGTGAGCAATCGGGGTGTGGAACAGCAGCCCGCCCACTATGCTCATCAGCAGTCCGAGCCCGGTGCTCAGGGTCAAGGCGCGGGTGAAGAAGCGGCGTGCTTGGTCTATGTTTTTCTTGCCTAAGGCGTAGGCCACAAGCATTCCCGCGCCGGCATTGATGAGCAGGTGCAAGGTGAAGATGAACTGGTTGATGGGCTTCGACAGGTTGATAGCGCTCACTCCGTCCTCGCTGATGAGGTTGCCCACGATGATGCCGTCGACCACGTTGCCCAGGCACCCCGACAGGGCCACAAGAATAAATGCCCATAGATACCCGTAGAATTGCTTGTGTATGCTATTGTCGCTCATGTTTCTTGAATGCTTTGTGCAAAGTAACAAATTAAATGCGATATTAGCAAAAAAATGGAACACCGTCAATAGAAAAAAGAAATATATTATGAGGGTGTGTCAAAATGATCCTTTTATAGTATTTTGAAAAGCCACTTCTTAATAAAGACAAATCCTTAACAAAGCATAAAAGTTGGGTTTTGTAACCATCTGTTTCACTAAATACTAACATGAAAGTGCGTTACGCGGGTTTTGTAACGTTCTTGGTGGATTGTTGCAATGTTTGTAACTTTGCAACCGAAACAAACGAAAAGTTAGTAACAATAAAAAACGGTAAGAATATTATGTTTCGCGACATTATAGTAGATCCGCATTACCCCGACTGCCCCATCCGCAACATTCTGGCACGCATCAGCGACCGGTGGTCGATGCTCGTGCTCTATACCCTGAGCGGCAGGCAGGAGGCGATGCGCTACTCCGAGATTCAAGCAGCCATCCCCGACATCTCGCAGAAGATGCTCACGGTAACCTTGAAGAACCTCGAGGCCGACGGACTGGTGCGCCGCCAGGCATTTGCCGAGATTCCACCACGCGTGGAGTATAGCATCACCGAGCGCGGCAAGTCGCTCATGCCTCACATCAACAGCCTGATAGACTGGGCCTTGAACAATCTTGCCGACATCATGAACGACCGCAAAAAATATAACAAGAAATAATCACTTTAAAACTTTATTACAATGAAACAGATTGAAACTATCGCACAAGGTGCAAACTTTGCAGCTGCCAACTTTGGCAAAATCAACGAGATTATTGAACATGAATTGCCAATGGGTCCTGACATCACCATCCAGGGCAAGGTGTTTGGCGGTCAGGCTGTGGGCGCTGCCGCTGCCGAGTTCTCGTTCCAGACTCTTGTTCCTGGCCAGGACAGCGGTTTCCTTCACACTCACAAGACCCACGAGGAACTCTACTTCATCCTGCGCGGTGAGGGCCAATATCAGGTTGACGGCGAGATTTTCCCAGTGACCGAAGGCAGCGTGGTTCGCGTGTCGCCAAGTGGCAAGCGCGCCCTCAAGAACACTGGCACCCAGAACTTGACCATGCTCTGCGTGCAATACAACGGCACCCCCTTCACCCAGGACGACAGCCCCATGGTGGACGGTAACATCCTCCAAGAGCCTCTCAAGTGGTAGAATAACGTGAGTTCGACGAATTTACAGTTTGATAATCATTGCGTTAGCAGCTCCCCCTCTAAGATAGACCAATGGTGCAAGCCAAAACCAGTGGCAAAACTTGTTATGGCATTGGTGAGGCGTAGCCCATTGACGCTGAAAGAGCGGGCAGGGGGGAGTATGATATACTCAAGGAATTATAATTTCGCAATTGTCATACCCCTGTGGGTCACAATGTTGGGTAGAGTTGCAATGCCTACGGCACCACACACTGAGCTTTGCTCAATTAGTGTTTTGCAATCTCCCCGAGCACTTCGTGGTTCGTGCCAGAAGGTGTGTCAAAATACAAATGTTTGATATTCGAGGTCAATGTAGGGACATGGCGTGCCATGTCCGCTTACAGATAATACCCTAATTAACAACATAATCTACAATTCCATGTATTTCGGACAACGCACGCGTTGTCCCTACATAATGGGGAATTCTGAATTTTGACACATCCTCAGCTGAAACACAGAAAGTTAATTTAGTCGAACTCACGTTAAAATAGTTCAGAATGATACGTTAAAAAAAGGGTGCGGCATGTAGATTGTCGCACCCTTGCTATTGTCGTATGTCAGAACGCGATTACTGTTTACTCCATGTCGAAGAAGCCGAGGCCGCCAATGGCGGTGAGCATGCGCTCCACGTAGTCCCACGATGTGGGCGACCATGAGAAGCCCAAGCGGTAGAGGATTTGCGTGGTGAGGTCGTTGTCGCGGGTCACGTCGGTGGTCTTGAGTCCGTGCGCCATGTCTTGGTAGGCGAGCAAGCTTGCCATCTGGTTGGCCTTGGCGGGGTCGCTCTTGGCAACTTCCATGGCCTGCTCAAACTCTTCCTGCTCAACGAAACGTATTCCCTCGCCCACGCTGCTCAAGCCCATGAGTACGTCGCCCAGCAGCTGGGTGTGGATGTTGTAGGGGTGGAACACGCAGCACTCACGCGGAGTGGTGGCAAGCATCACAATGGCGTGTGACACCTCGTTGATGGGCGAGAACTCCACGCGCTTGTTGCGCATGGCAAACGGACACACCCCCAGCATGTTATAAACCTTGATGCGACCCATGAACGAGTTGGTGCCAAAGTTTGCCTGGAACTCGCCATCGGTGCTTCGTGCTGCGAGGTTTCCCACACGCATTATCTTGGCGCAGAGGCCGTGGCGGGCGATAGCGTCGAGAATCAACCGCTCGGCCATGAACTTCGAGTAGATATACTTGTTGCCCAAGAACTGACCCATGTAGAGGCGTTGCTCGGTGAACACGTCACCCTGGCGAGCCTCGCCAGCCCACAGGCCTCGCGTGCTCGCCGTGGAGACGTGCACGAGAGTGGCGCCATGCTTGAGGCAGAAGTCGACGCAACGCTGTGCTCCGCCAATGTTCACATCCTCAATCTCGGTGCCCTTGCTGAAGTGCTTCACTATAGCCGCACAGTTGAACACCGTGTCGATGTCGAGGTCTTCGCCAAAGTCGCTCGTGACATCGCCCACCACGATGTGCAGCCGCTTGCCAAAGAGGTCTTTGAACGCATTTGCAAAGTAGTAGTAGAGCAGTGTGCGCAGTCGGCTCTCGGCTTTCTCGGCATTCTTGCCACGCACCAGGCAGTAGATGTGCTGTGCGTCGCTGTCGATGAGCTCGCGCAGGATGTGGATGCCCAGATAGCCTGTAGCACCCGTTAGCAGCACGTTGCCAAGCTCTCGGCGCTCTCCACCACGGAATGCGTCGAGGGTGTTGCCCTTGAGCACCTCGTTGATGGCGGTGTAGTCAAATCCAGTCACTTCATCGGGTCCATTGATGACTGTCTCACCAGTAATGAGGCTTGCCAGCTGTCGTGGAGTGGGATTGGCGAAGACATCACCATAGGCTACATGCATCCCGGCCTTGTCGGCCTCGATAATCACGCGAGTCACCACGAGCGATGTGCCGCCAAGCTCGAAGAAGTTGTCGGTAGCGCCCACTCGATCCATTTGCAGGATGTCGGCAAAAATCTCGCAGAAGGTGCGCTCGGTGTCGTTGGCAGGAGCCTCGTAGGCTGTGGTGACAGCCAGTTCTGGCTCTGGCAGCGCCTTAACATCGGTCTTGCCGTTGGGAGTCATTGGCATAGCGTCGAGTTGGCGATAGGCAGTTGGCACCATGTATTGCGTCAAGCTCTTCGAGATTTCTGCCTTTAGAGCGTCGGGGGCAATCTCGTGATCGGCAGTGTAGTAGGCGCACAGGTGCTCCTTGCCGCCAATCTTGCGAATCATGATCACCACCTTGTCGATGCCCTCAACACGGAGCATCACGTTCTCTATCTCGCCCAGCTCGATGCGCAGTCCACGCAACTTGATTTGGTGGTCGGTACGGCCCAGAATCACCACATCACCGTCGGGTAGCCACTTGGCGTAGTCGCCACTCTTATAGATGCGAGTGCCGTGATAGTCGACGAATCGCTCACGGGTCATGTCGTCGAGGTTGTTATAGCCGCGTGCCACACCGCGGCCGCCAATGTAGAGCTCGCCCACAACGCCCACAGGCAACTCATTGCCGTCGCTATCAACAATAAACTCTTTGACACCCAGTTGCGGCTTTCCCACAGTCACTTGATGGGCGTGGGTGAGTTCTTTATTGTTGGATGCTACGGTAATCTCGGTGGGTCCATAGCAGTTGAAGATGCGCGCCTTGGTGACAGCACGCAACTGGCTTAGCAGCTGGTCGCTGAACTTCTCGCCACCAGCTCGCACGATTTTTATGCCAGCGATTGCCTTGGCAAAGTCGTCACTCGTGAGCCAGGTCTGCCAACGAGAAGGTGTTCCCGACACCATGTTGATGTGTTGCTCGGTGATGAGCGCAGCCAGGTCGAGCGGGTTGTTGGCCTGCTCCTCGGTGGCGACCACCAGCGTCTTGCCGTTATAATAGGCCATACCAATGTCTTGCAGAGCGGCGTCGAAGGAGATTGTGGTCACGCTAAGCACGCGGTCGGCATCGGTGAGGACAGCGTTGGCAAACACGTTGGCGGGATGGCCGTAGAGATAGTTGCAGATGCCCTCGTGCCGTAGCATCACGCCCTTGGGGCGACCCGTTGAGCCACTGGTGTAGATCAAGTAGGCGAGGTCGTCGGGGGTGATGTCGGGGTTGTGGTACTCGGCATCGCTTGCTATCAAGTCTTCCACGTTGATAGCCTTCTCGGCTGGCAGGCTGTCCATCTTGTCGGCAGTGGTGATGATGAATCGTGCCTCGCTGTCCTCAAGGATGAGACGGATGCGGTCGGCAGGATATTCTGGGTCGCAGGGTATGTAGGCGGCGCCCGTCTTGAGTACGCCAAATAGCGACAGAATCAAGCGGCTGGTGCGCGGCAAGAGCAATGCCACTCGGTCGCGCTCCCCTACTCCGCGCGCTTGCAATGCCGCGGCTATGCAAGTGGTCGCCTCGTCCATCTCCCGATAGGAGAACTTGCCGTCGATGGCCACCAGAGCGTCGCGCTCGGGCTGGGTTTGAGCAAAGTGACCGATGCACTCGTGGAAGAAGCGCAGTGGAGCATCGCCAGCAGCCACCTCACGCAGTGCCGCCAGCTCTTGCTCTTGCTGGGCACTCACGATGGAGATGTGGCGCACCTTCTCGGCAGGTTGCTGTATCATGCGCTCAACCACTGCCGCAATGCTCTGCGACAGCGCCGCGGCAAGACGCTCGGAATAGATGGCGTTGTCATATTGCACCACGATGCCACGCGACTCTATCTTGATGTTGATTTTGAATTTGGGCACGTTGAGTTCGAGCAATTCCTGCTCTATTTTCTCGCCATTCACAGTGTATTGTGAGAGCACGCCCACTTGATAAGCATAAGCTATAGCTGGGCGGAAGCCATAGTCGGCAGCGATGCGTGCAAAGGGGTAGTCCTCGTGGCGCAGCGTTTGGTCGAAGGTCTCGCTGGTGTAGCGCAGGAAGTCGCCCACACTCACATCGTCGATAGCGATGCCAAGAGGCAAAGTGTTGACAAACATGCCCACCGTGTCGGCAATCTTGAGGTTGGAACGGCCACTGCTCACTGTGCACAGGTACACCTCGCGGTTGTTGGTGTAGCGCGACACCACAAGGGAAGTGGCGGCAAGGAACAGATGGGCTGGAGTGACTTCTTGCTCACGGCAATAGGCAGCCGCCTTGTCGTGGTCGACGGCACACACCGCCTCTCCAATCAAGCCTTGCGCGTCGCTCTTGGGCAAGTCTCCGGGAATCTCGCTTGCTCCCTCGCAGGTGGCAAGTCGCTCGGCGAAGAACTGCTGCGACGCCTTGAACGAGTCGGAGTCTTCGGTGGCTTGCTGGTCGGCGACGAAGTCAAGATAAGAATAAGTCTCGTTCTCAACGTCTTTGCCCTCAAGGGCTGCGCTGATTTGGCGTATCAGCAAATCGGCCGATCCGCCATCGAAAAGCAGGTGATGAACATCGAGCAGCAGATGCACACCGTCTTGTGTTGTCACCACCTCAAAGCGGTATAGAGGAGCCTTCTGCAAGTTGAAGGGTCTCACAAAGTCGTTCTTGTAAGTTGCCAGCTCCTTGTCGCTCATGTGAGTGACTGGAATGCTCACTGGGGCACTTTGCTCGGTTGTCTGCATGATCTTGTCGCCCTCGGTGGTGAAATGCACAGCCAGTTCGGAGTGACTCTCCACCACACGCTTCACCGCATCGGCAAGCTTCTGCGCATTAGTGCCCTCGGGGTAAGAGAGCAGATAAGGAATGTTGTAGATGGTTGAAGTGGGATTCTTCAGGCACTCGAAGTATACGCCCGTTTGAGCGTACGACAGTGGCACTGCGGTCTTCACTTCACCACTATTGCTTGCTGTGGCGGTTGCCGTTTTCTCGCCATTCATGAGATGGGCGAGGATGTCGTTCTCGATGGCTTGCAGCGTGCCGGTCTTTACAAGACTCTTTGAGTCGAGTGCCACGCCATAGCGCTTGTTGACCTGCACGGCAAGGCGAATCGATGATATGGAAGTCAGGCCGGCATATCCAAGCGGTGTGGTGATGCCAAACTCCTTGTTGCCCACAATCTGCGCTATGATCTCGTGCAACTCTTTCTCAAGCACATTCATGGGCACGTTGCTCTCCTCGATAGATGCCACGGCCTTCTTTTCGGGCTTTGGCAGCGCGCGCTTGTTCACCTTCTGGTTCTGGTTGAGCGGGATGGCGTCGATTTGCATCGTCACAGCAGGAACCATATAGGGAGGTTTCTCGTCGAGGATAAAATTGTTTAGAGCGTCGATGTCTACTTTTTCATCACTCACGATGTAGGCAGCGATGAATTTGCCGCCACCATCCTCGTCGAAGGCTTGGACTGTAGCGTCCTTGATGCCCGGGAATTCGCGGATGATTCCTTCCACCTCCTTTAGCTCGATGCGGAAGCCGCGAATCTTCACCTGACCGTCGCGGCGGCCCACAAACTGGATATCGCCACTGGGCAGATAGCGCACGATGTCGCCAGTGCGGTAGATGCGGCTGTATTTCTTCTCGCTGGTGAAGGGGTTGTCGATATAGACCTGGGCAGTCTTCTTGGGGCGGTTGAGGTAGCCGCGGCTCACCTGCGGGCCGGCCACCCATAGTTCGCCAGCGGCTCCCACAGGCAGCCGGTGGCACTGCGGGTCGACGATGTAGAGCCGCATGTTGTCGAGCGGTTTGCCTATGGGTATATCTTTCATGTGCTTGTTCACATGATAGGTTGTGGTGAAAATGGTGCACTCGGTAGGGCCATAGCCGTTGTAGAAATTGTATCCCTCAGGCGGAGTGAGCGACGCCAGTTTCTCTCCTCCGGTGCTCAAGTGCAAGAGGGAGTGGTTCTCAATGCCAGTAGCAAACTGATAACCCACTTGTGTGGTCATGAAAGAGTGAGTGACATGGTTCTTCTCGAAATACTCGTTCAGTGCGATCAGGTCAAGACGGATGTCCTCGGGGACGATGTGCACAGCAGCGCCACAAGTGAGCGCCGGGTACATGTCCATCATGCAGGCGTCAAAGCCGTAGCTGGCATAGGCTGCCACGCGGTGCTCGGGCTTGAGGTCATAGTAGCGATGATACCAGTTGCAGAACGCCACAATGTTGCGGTGGGTGAGCTGGCAGCCCTTGGGCACGCCAGTCGAGCCACTGGTGTAGAGCATGATGAAGAGCTGGTCGGGCTCGATGGTGACACTGGGGGCAGCGGCACTGGGCAGGGTGCTGAGGTCATTGGTGAGCAGGACCTTTCCCTCATACTCGTTGACGAGAGGGCGCAGCTGGGCATCGGCAATGAGCAGCTTGGCGCTCGCGTCTTTCATCATGAAGTTGAGGCGCTCGGTGGGGTAGCTTGGGTCGAGGGGCTGATAGGCGCAACCCGCCTTGAGCACACCCAGCGAGGCAATCGTCATCCACTCGCTGCGCGGGATGAGCACGCTCACAACATCTTCCTTGCCGAGTCCCATGCCGGCGATGGCTGCGGCGATGCGGTTGCTCATGTCATCGACTTGAGCGTAGGTATAGCTTCGACCGCTATACACCACTGCGGTGCTGGAAGGTGTTTTTGCTGCTTGCTGCCTAAAGAGCGACACGATGGTTTGAGTGTTGTCATAATCCACGTCATTGCGGTTGAAGCTGTCGAGCGTTTCAACTTGGCTGGCTGTGGCGATGTTGATGTCGCTCAGTCGCTCACAAGCGAGAAATCCCTCAATGACCGCCTCGTAGCTCTCAAGCAGCTGTGAGATAAGAGCCTCGGAATACTCGTTGCTGTTGTATTCGGCTTTGACCTGATAGTGCCCATCAAGGATAAACGCTTTGAGATAGAGCGATGCCGCAAGGGTGCTATTGCCCAGGCGAACGGTTTTCATGGGACAGCCCGCCCACTGCTCATCGCCAAAGAGATAGCCATGCCAGCCAAACATCACGTTGGTCTGAAGGTTCAAGTCGGTCATCACGTCGCTATAGCTGTAGATGTCGTGCTTGCGACAACCACTCATCTGTTCTTGCAGCGAGCGCAAGAAGTCAAGCACAGTAGTCTCGGCATCAAACTTGCCATAGACTGGCAGCGTCTTCACCATCATTCCCACAGTGCGTGCCATGCGCTTGTCGCTGCGGCCATTATACACTGTGGTGAACAGCGACTCCATCTCGTTGTTATATTTCGCCAGCAAGAAGCTGAAGGCTGCAGTGAAAAAGTTGCTCTTGAAGATGCCGCCAAGCTTGCAGAACGCCTCGACGCGTGCCATGCTGGTGTTGAGGGTGCGCAACAGGCTTGCCTCGCCATGCTCTGTGTCATAGCGGTCGGGCATGAGCTGTGTGAAGGTGTCGCCGCAGTCGAAGTTATGAGCAAACCATTGCTTTGCTTGCTCAAAAGCCTGTGTTTTGCGCATTTCGCCTTCATCGGTTGACACTTGCATCATTGTCATCTCCTCGTTTGCGATGCCTTCGCCCTGATAAGCCTTTTCGATGTCGTGGAGTAAAATCTGCATCGAGGTTCCGTCAACGATTATGTGATGGTAGTCGAGGAAGAGATAATAATTCTTGCCGTCGTGCATCAGGTTCACACGGAACAGGCGGTCGCCACAGATGTTGAATGGCTGCACGAGTCTCGACTTCTGCTTTTCTATGTCGGTTATCTCTTTTATTGCGAGGTCAAAATCCTCGCCACTCATGTCAATAGTCTGCACAGGCTCGCCGTCGTCGCTAAGCTCAATGCGAGTAAACAACGTGGGATGCGACTTGAAGGCAGTAACCACAGCTCGACGCAGACGCTCACCATCGAGGCTGCCGTCAAGCACATAAATGTAGGGCAGGTTGTAGCATGGCTCCCCACGATGGTTCGCACATTCCACATATATCCCATACTGAGACTTGCTCAGGGGTGCTGTGATTTTCATAATTATTATTTTTTTAGTCAAAGAGCCCACAAATTAGCTAACTTACCATCGAGGCAGTAGTAGAGTATTGTCTTGTTAGCTTGAGTGGACTTGCTTGCAAATATTATTTATTTAAGTTTCTAAAGTAGGTAAAATCTCTAAACGTGATTTTTAAGACAATCAAGGACAAGACAATTTGCGCCAGATGCCGTTTTATTAAAGACAATTACAAGAGTGCTGGAGACGTGCGGCAATTGTCCGTAATAAAAAAGAGCACTTAAATATTGTCCTTTAATTGTCTTGTTTGAAGAGATGTGAACTTACATTAGAAACTTGAGTTATTTAAAAATAAAGAGGTTTATAAAGCCCGTCATTTTAAACACGTTCTTGATGTCGTCGTTCAGGCTCTTGATGGTAACAGTGTGGCCGTGCGACTTGGCTTTCTTGAGGATGCCGAGCAAGATGCGCAGTCCGCTCGAAGCGATGTACTCAAGTTTCTCGCAGTCAATCACGATGTCCTTGTCTTCGTTGTCGTATAGAGGTTTCATCTCCTTCTCCACCTCGATAGCGGCGGCAGTATCGAGCTCGCCCTCAAACGTGGCAACTAGTTTGCCATCAATTTCATTGATTGTTGTCTTCATATTATAATGTATTTTTATTGTGTGTGAATAATTTATTCGTTTATTATCATATTTCTTTTATCCAAACTGCGATAAATAGCTTTTTTAGGCGTCTATATCTGTTACCACTGAGCTATTGTCCAAGTATTTGGTTGTAGACAGTGGTTACATCTGCACTGGTTATCACTCCGTCGCCGTCCACGTCGCCATTCACAAGGTTGGTGTCGTCACCGTTGAGCAGCCAGTTATAGAGCGATGTCACATCGGCACTGGTTACCATGCAGTCACCGTCAACATCTCCTGCTATTGGCCACCAGTCGGGCTCCCATTCCTCAATGTTTTTAAAATCTTTCCACATGAAAGCATTCTGGTAGATGCTCTTGTGTCCTCGTGGCACATAGAGGATGCACACATTTTTATCTACACCTGAGAAAGTGTTACCATGTATTGTGCCATTGTGATAAGGAATGGGGTTGATAGCCGCAACGCGCACCTCGGTGAGAGAAGAACAACCACTAAAAGAATTATCGCCAAGAAAAGCGTCAAGGCCTTTTCCTATAAGCACCTTTTGCATGGCGCTGCAGCCATAGAACGTTTGGTTGTAGATTTGTGGCACTTTGTCAGGGATGGTCATTTCTAATAGACTGCTACAACCATAGAAAGCCGTGGCTCCTATTTGCTCCAAGCTGTCGGGCATTATTATGGCTTCGAGGTTGGATTGGTTATAAAAGGCTTTTTCGGCAACCCCAAGGCAGTTGCTGTTGAGTGTGACAGTGGTGTTTTGGGGCATGGTGCCTTTATAGTCGTAGGCGACATTGCCGGCATACACCAGTCCGTCGGGCTGTGCATTGTACCATGCAGTGTTCTTGAAAGCATCGGCTCGAATCAGACTGGTGGCACTGTTGAAATTTATTGTTTGAAGATTAATGCAGTCGAGGAAAGTGCCGGCTTCAATCGTCTTGAGCGATGTGCCAATTGTCACATTTTTCAAAGCCGAGCAGCCACTGAATGCTTTGTCTCCAAGATAGGTGAGCGAGTTGGGAAGTGTGACCGATGTCAATGATGTGCAGCCAGTGAAACAGAGAGAAGCTATTAATTGTAACGATTGTGGTAATGTCACAGTTTTCAATGCTGTGCAATTGGCAAAAGCTCTTTGGTCAATCTTAGTTGTGGCATCAGGAATTGTTATCGAGGTCAAACCGCTTTGCGAGAAGCAACCTTGACCAATATAATTGACACCAGCAGGAATTGTGATTGAAGTGAGGCTGGTGCAACCATAGAAAGTGGCTGGATTTAGAGTGGTGATATTTAAGCCAAATGTTACCGTCTTCAGAGCAGTACATTCCATGAAAGCCGATTCACCAAGTGTTTTTAACGAGGCTGGTAAGCTAATATTAACTATACCAGTGCGTGAAAGAGCACCCATATTAATACTTTCTAATTTATTACTCAAGGAGATGGAACTGAGATTTGATGATCCACAAAAGGCATAAGTCCCTATTACCTTTACATTATTGCCCATGTTTACGGCAATCAAGTTGGAATCTCCAAATACATTATAATAAAAGCCGGCGGCAATGCCAGTGCAATCGCTCCTTAGGTTGAGCGTGGTGCCAGGAGGCATCTCGCCCTTGTATCTGAGAGCCACAAGACCAGCATATATCACACCGTCGGGCTGATTATCGTACCACTTGGTACTGTAAAACGCATCATCTCTAATATCGTAAACCGAGTTAGGGATATTGATAGTTACCAGGTTACTACTTTGACCAAAAGCATACCACTCAATCTTTGTTACAGTGTTGGGAATAGTAACAGTTACTAAAGACGAGCCAAAAAAAGCATGGTCACCAATGGTTGTTACAGTATAGGTTTTGCCATTATAGCCCACACTCGATGGGATGCTGAGTGCGGTCATCTTATAGGGATTGTGAGCGGTATAAGGATTGCTTCCCACATAATTCCCAGGTGGATAGGTCACTGCGGCCGACACACTATCGGGCAAAAGGTTATAGTACAGTCCATCAACCTCGATTGATGTGGCTGCCGAGAGGGATAATGCTATTGAGCAAATCAAAAAAGATAGTATTAGTCTCATGTCGGTAAAAGATAATTGTTTAAACATTAGTATTATAAAAGTCAATATTTCTTTGTCAAGGTAAGCACGTTCTTGCCCTCGATGCGCTCGTAGTTGATGGTGTCCATGAGCTGACGCACAAGGAAGATGCCCAGGCCGCCTATCTGGCGCTCCTCGGCCGTGAGCGAGGTATCGACATCGGGGGCGTCGGTAGGGGCGAAAGCGACACCGGTGTCAATGATTTTGAACTTGAGACTGGTCGCGGTAGCAGTCGCCTCAATGTTGATATCACCTTTCTCACCTGTGGGGTAGGCATAATTTATCACGTTGACCACGGCTTCCTCGATGGCGAGCTTTAGATTCTGAGAGTCGTTCTGCGATAATTCAAGTTCCTCGCCGATGCTCTTGACAAAGTCATTAACTCGGGTCACATGGCTCAAAGAGTTGTCGATGGTGAGTTCGCGGTGCATTATGGTTTCCTCTTCTTTGGGTGTGAACTTCACCGCAAGCATGGTGAGGTCGTCGCTCTGCTCGGCACCATTTACAAACTCTTCGCACATGGCAAGCAGTGCATCGAGGATTTGTTGAGGTGTATCTTCTAAATGCTGCTCTATTGTGTCTTTTACCCGTTGCAAGCCCAGCTGGTTGTGCCTGACATCCATAGCCTCGGTGAGGCCGTCGGTGTAGAGCAATAGCGTGTTGCCTGGTTTGAGCACAGCGTGCTGCCCCTCGTAGAACCAGTCTTCATCAACACCAAGAGGAATATTTGATTTTACATCAAGGTTATTGGCCTTATTTTCAATAAATTGCGGAGTGTCGTGGCCAGCGTTGCAGTAGTGCAGGCGTCCCGTGGGCAGGTCGAGCACACCAATGAAGAAGGTGACAAACATGCTCGAGTCGTTGCCGTGGCACACAGCCTGAT
>CAMVKS010000006.1 GCA_947167995.1 uncultured Prevotellaceae bacterium | reverse complement strand
ATTTTTTATCAAAACAACCTTCAGAGTGCTTTCGCACTTCTTATTGGAACTTTCAATTTCCTTTCACGCTCCTTTATTTCCTTCAATTCCTTTCTCTCATTTAAAAATAATGTGTAACTTTGCACGGTTTTAGAAAAAACGACTATAAAACAACACAATAAACTAAATTAATAGTAACAATGATTTATCCTATCATCACAGCCGAAGAGGCTGCCGAGTTTGTCAAGAATGGTGACAACGTGGGAGTATCGGGATTTACCGCTCCTGGCTGCCCCAAGGCAGTAGCACCCTTCATCGCCGCCAAGGCTCGCCGCGAGCACGAGGCAGGACGTGAGTTTAAAATCAACATCTTCAGCGGTGCGTCGACCAACGACTACATCGATGGCGAGCTCACCCGTGCCGAGGCCATCAACTACCGCACTCCTTACCAGTCGCACCCCGACCTGCGCAAGGCCATCAATAGCGGTGCCATCCACTACAACGACCGTCACTTGAGCGAACTCTCGCAGGAGTTCCGCTATAACTATTACGGCAAGATGGATGTTGCCATCGTCGAGGCTCAGAGCATCACCGACGACGGCGAGATCGTGCTTGGCACCTCGGTGGGCTGCACCCCCACTTGGCTCATGTGCGCCGATAAGGTCATCATCGAGCTTAACGATCAGCTGCCCGAGAGCATCCGCGGCCTGCACGACATCTATATTCCTCTCGACCCTCCCAACCGTCGCGAGATTCCCATCTATACCCCTCACGACCGTGCTGGTTCTCCCACAGCCCATGTCGACCCCAAGAAGGTGGTGGGCGTGGTCAAGACTTCGTTCCAGCTGGGCAAGGCTGGTGCCTTCACTCCCGTCGACGACACCACACGCAAGATTGGCCACAACGTGGTTCAATTCCTCATCAACGAGATGAAGTGCGGCCGCATCCCCAAGTCGTTCCTGCCACTGCAAAGCGGTGTGGGAAACATTGCCAACGCCGTGCTCGACAGCCTTGAAGAGAGCGACGAGATACCACCATTTGAGGTTTACACCGAGGTTATGCAAGACACCTTTGTGAAGTTACTGCTCGATGGCCACTGCAAGTTTGTGAGCACTTGCTCGCTCACCCTGGCCCACGACACCATGGCCGAGTTCTTCGACAACATCGACAAGCTGCACGACAAGGTGCTCATGCGACCAAGCGAAATCTCTAACAACCCCGAGGTAATTCGCCGTCTGGGTGTCATCTCGATGAACACCGCTATCGAGGCCGACATCTTCGGTAACATCAACTCGTCGCACGTGAGCGGCACTCGACTGATGAACGGCATTGGCGGCAGCGGCGACTTCACACGCAATGCCTATACCAGCATCTTCATGTGCCCATCAATCAAGAAGGACGACTGCATCTCGACCATCGTGCCCATGTGCACCCACATCGACCACACCATCCACAGTGCCGACATCATCGTCACCGACCAGGGTGTTGCCGACCTGCGATTCAAGGATCCTGTGCAGGCTGCCGAGGAGATTATCGAAAACGCCGCTCATCCCACCTATCGCCCATTGCTGCGAGAGTACCTCAAGGCTTGCAAGATGGGTCACGTGATGCAGAACAATGAGATGGCTCTCGCATTCCATGTTGCACTCGCTCGCGAAGGCGACATGCGCAAGGCCAACTTCTCAACAAAGTAAAGGTAACTTTACCCATAATAAAACGTGGTGCTCAGGCAAACAAATCGCCTGAGCACCATATTTTTACCCCCAGCCAACAACAAAAATCGAACAAAAAGAACCGTCCCTTTTGTTCGATTTTTTTGATTATTTTGTGAAATTACCTTAATTTATTTGCATTTTACCATTTCAATATATTATCTTTGCAGTGCAAACAACAAGTATTAATAAACCATTAAAAACACAACACAATGTATTATCTCAACAAAAGCGAAAGCGCCGAACGGCGCGATGAGCGCGACCGCCAGCTCACCGAGCTGTACTGCGAAATCTATGACCACCTGAGGTCAAGCCGAGTCAACGACCTGCGCCAAGCAGCACTGACCATCACCCTTGCTACTGGCACACCCCGCTATCACGTGGGCTATGACAGAGCCTATATCGTGGTGGCAAAACTTCTCAGAGACAGCAACTCAGTGCCATTCAAGAGCACCATTCTTCGCGACATGTGGCTCGAAATCACCTCACGCGTGCGACCACTGGTCGCCAATGAACACATGTCGATATCGCAAGCGGTAACAATTGTGCTTGAACAGTGTCACGCTTCACGGTTTTTCCTCACCGAGCATCATGCCTGGGTAATCATCAAGCGCACACTCAGCCGCATAAACTGCCGCGCACCTTATGGGAGAGCGGCATGACAAGCCTAACAAAAAAATCCTTCAACCTTAAAAAACACACATTAAACTCATGGACAAACACACCGTAACCATCAACATCGATTTTGACGACATTCTGAACTATGTCTACGCGCAAAGTGCCTGGCATTGCGCCCACAACGAAAAACAACGCATCATTACCCCCGACAACAGTCGCATGCTTCTTCTCAAACTCAAAGAGGGCTATGCCAACTTGCGAAGCCGTGCAATGGGCTATCTGGAGAGCGACAACTACAACCCCAATATCGACTCATGCAACATCACCATGACTTTTGCCTTCAGGCATAAACCACAGTTGGGAATGGACGAGGCGCTCCACGACACCATCGTTGCCGCACTCGCGCATTTCTTGCTCATGCGCTTCTACGGCGACAAGGATGCGCGCGGCATTGAGCATGGCAGCAGCATCTTCAACTTAGAATGGCGACGCTACATGGCAAAACTCATGCTCACATTCGCCCACGACGAACTTTGACAACACAAAAAAGTGGGCGCCAGAAAAACCTAATCCAGGATTTCGATGCCCACTTCTTTTATTATGAGACAACATCAACCCATTGTGATGCCCCGTGCAAAGCCACTACTTCTTGTCGTCGTCTTTAAACATCTCGTCAATGGCCTTGTCGAGAAGCTTGGCTCCTTCTTTGGCCGCCAACTTGGCGCCTTTCTTCATGAGTGTGTCAACCTCGTCGGGCATATCAAACGTCGAGCCAGCCCTGTCTTCGGCGGTCACCTCGTCCTCATCATTCTGCTCTTGAGGCGGCACCACATCATTGCTGTTGTCACTCTCATCGTCGGAGAACAGTCCACCAATGTTGACCATGTCTTTGACACTGTTCCCGAAAGCCTCCTCAAGTTTCTTGTCGATTAAATTCTTGTCGAAAGTGAACACATGTCCCATGATGCCGAACGACACCTTCGACTTCTCGGCTCCGGTATCGATATATCCCATCGAGAAGAGAACATAGTTGTCAACATCCACGATTTTGTCTACCAAGTTGCGAATGAGCTGTGAAGAACCAATTTTTATCACACCTCCAATGATTCCTGTGCCACCCAGGTCTTCCACTGTCTCGTTCACCCATGTGTGCGACACTCTTGTAATTGCACGACAATGGTCTTCCTTGGATGGATTGGCGATAGCAAGAATTATTGCCAGCACGCCCACCACCATCAAGGTAACCCATAACGAGGTCCTGCTCTTGCGGGGCTTAGCTGCAGGCTCTTGGGGAGTGCTGTATTGTGCATAAGACCTGTTTTCGGCCCTATCGTCGTAGGTCTGTCGTGATGTCCACTTGGGTGGCTGTGGTGTGGATTTGGCAGTGCCGGCTGTGGCATTGGCGCCATCGTCCACACGAGGAGCGTAGGCAACAAGGTGTTGCAATTCGGCAACATTGCTGGCTGTTGTCCAATCGTCCATTCCCTCACGCCACACGGGAGTGTCGGGCATGATGCTAAGATTGGCAAGCTGCTCAACCGAGAATGGCCCTTGTTGCTGATCATTCATAATTATAAAAAATTCCATAGTACCTAAAACACTTTAAAGTTAAACAATAATATTAAAAGTATATATAGAAATTTTTTGTTATAAGAATTCAATATTTTAGTGCTATCCGTCCCATTTGACGTGGGCAAAGATATCGAAGTTTAAAAGACAACTGCAAATACCGTGCCAGTTTTAACTATAAATTAACTTTTTAGCTAAACTATGTGACTATTATTGTTCTTTCAATATTTTTTTCTACCTTTGCCCACGCAAAACACTTATCATTGTTTAACCACATCCCGCTTCGAGGGGTGTATAATAATTTACCAACTATGAAAGTTACTGCAAAGAAAAATGTTATACTGGCACTGGCCTTGATGATCCTGAGTTGCCTCACATCAATGGCTCAAGATATTGTTATCCCCAACGACCTCACAGGAGAAGCAAGAGACAACTACGTTGCCGCCGTGAGAGGAGATGCCGAGGCACAACTTGTCATGGGCTACTGCTACCGCATGGGAGTTGGAGCCCCACGCGACCCATCGCAGTCGTTGTTCTGGTATCAGAAAGCTGCCAATCAAGGCAATGTCGTTGCCATCTACAACTTGGGGGTGTGCTACGACGAGGGCATTGGCGTTACAAGAAACATGAAAGCAGCTGCACAATACTATAACACGGCGGCTCAAAAAGGTGACAAGTATGCTCAAGTGAGCATCGCCAACTGCTATTTCAATGGCGAAGGTGTGCCACAAAACTATGATAAGGCCTTCAAGTGGTTCGAGAAAGCTGCCAAGCAGGGTTATGCACCTGCACAGTTCTGGATGGGTGTGTGCTACGACGATGGCAAAGGTGTGAAACAGAACCACAAGAAAGCCGTTGAATGGTACACCAAGGCCGCCGAGCAGGGCGATGCACAGTCGCAATACAACCTTGCCGTTTCCTACCTTGAAGGTGAGGGCGTGAAGAAAGACGAGCAAAAAGCCATCATGCTGCTTCGCCAGGCTGCCGAGCAAGGCGACACCGACGCAAAGGCTCTGTTGCAAGAATTAGGGGTTGAGATGTAATCAACTCACCCACATCACACAACACATAACAAAACGAGCAGGACATCTATCCTGCTCGCTTTGTTTATTCTACAACGTGGTGTCAAGCTATCATGATTATTGATACTTGACTACCTCAAAGCCCATGCGGATGCCGTCGTATTGCTTGCCCAAGTTGCTAATAGCTGTGATTGTGCTGCTGCCCGAGGCACTGCCCAAGGCTTGAAGCAAACTGGTGAGCATCTTCGACTCCATGTCGATTGACATTCCGTTGGACGTGCGAGTAACATAGGATGTGATAGTGCCCACATTACTCTTCAAGTTGAGCTTGCCGGTACTGGGCTCAAAGGTGTAGGTTCCGTTCAGAGAAAGACCTTTCAGCACAGCTTCGAAGTTTCCGTTCTGGTCAAACGCAAAACCTGTGTTGTTGTTAGCAAAGCCCAGTGAGCTATAAGCCGAGCTCAGTTTCTGCCTGATTTGACTGGTTGCCGCTGTGCCTCCAGCCTTCGAAAGAAGATTCTGAGAGGTAAAGACGCAACCCGGCTGAGCATATATCCAAGTGCCAACAAGATCAGACTGATTGAGTCGGGTGCCACCAATTACAAAGTCGGTGGCCGAATTGTCGGTGAGAGAGGTTCCCAAAAGGCCTCCAAACAGGCCTCCACCAGAGCCGGCCATACCTCCGAGCACGCTGCCGAGCACGCTGCCGAGCACACTGCCTGAATTAGAGCCGCCCATGCCTCCACCAAGCACATTACCGAGCAGCCCACCAGAACTCACACAACTGCTGAGCGTCAGCATTGCCGATAGGGCAATCGAGAAAAATGATTTTTTTAGCATAATTTTTTGTTTTAAGTGATGTGTAATTTATTTAATGTAAATGTATTGAAATTTAATTATTGATACTTGACAACATCAAATCCCATGCGCACACCATCGTAGTTCTTGCTCAACTCACCGATGGTCGAGAGTGTGCTGTTGCCAGTGAGACTCAGCACCGTTTGAAGCACATTCAAGAGTTTTTTCGATTCCATGGTGATCGACAGGCCATTGGTGGTGCGGGTCACGAAGGCTGGCACAGTGAACAGCATCGTCTTCAGGTTTATCTTGCTCGTGTTGGAGTCAAAGGTGTAGGTTCCACTCATGGGAATGCCTTTGATATAAGCCTCAAAATTGCCGTTCTGGTCGAAAGCAAATCCGGTGTTCTGGCTCGAGATGCCCACAGCGTTGTAGACCGAGCTCAGCTTCTCTTTCACCTGAGTGGCGGCAACCGACCCTCCCGCCTTGGCAAGAAGGTTCTCGCTGGTGAAGGCGCATCCAGGTCCAGAATATACCCATGTACCCACCAGCGACGCCTGGTCGAGTTTCACATGACCAATCACCATATCGAGCAAGCCATAGGCTGTGTTGCTATTGATAACGCTTCCGAGCACGCCGCCCAGCAGGCCTCCACCGCCACCTGAGCCGCCGCCTAATACACTGCCAAGCACGCTGCCAAGCACATTCTCTCCCGATGAACCTGAACCATTTCCACCAAGAACATTGCCGAGCAAGCCCTGAGAAGTGCATCCTGTTAGCGACATGGCAATTGCTAAAACTGATGCATAAATAGTTTTCTTAAACATAATCATTCTTGTTTTAATGTTATGACTAAAGTTGATTATCTCTTCAAAAAAGTCTTCAATGTGCAAATATAGTAAATTTGTTGAATTATAACAATATAATACTTTAAATAATTTTATAAAAAAGATTTTCACTTTACAACTCACAAAAAAAATCTTTTTTTCTATGTAGTGAAGAAAAAAAGTTGTATCTTTGAAAACTTAACTAATATTTAATTTTCATAACGCCACATGTGTTAACACTTTTTAGGTTAACCAAGTTAAAATAGCAAACCAATAATATTAATCAAATACAATCTATGAGACTTAAACTTACTTTGCTTCTTTCGCTCTTTTTGAGCCTCAATGTGATGGCTCAAACGGGGCTACGCGGCATCGTTATTGACTCACGAACCAACGTGCCTGTCACGGGAGCCACCGTCTTGCTCGACGAGCAGGGCCTCAGCGCCATTACAGGTCCGAGAGGCGACTTTCTCATAAACGATGCACGTCCAGGCAATGACCGTCTGCTCATCTTCTGCTACGGTTATCGCGACCTGGTAAAAGATGTCGTCATCCTGAACACCATTGACGACTTAGGTACTATCAGGCTCAATCCCACTTCTTCCGAAATGGAAGAGGAGAACGAGGACAATGCCGAGTTAGTACTCACCGAATCTATGCTGGAAGATGAAGAAGGTAATGCTCAACAAGTGGGTGCATTGACCGGTGCGACCGACAATCCCTATTACAAGGCCACCAACTACAACTTCAGCACTATGCGTTTTCGCATCCGTGGTTACAACAATGAGTACAGCCAGACCTACATCAATGGAATCTTGTTCAACGATGCAGCTCGCGGCCGATTCAACTACTCCATGATTGGAGGCATGAACCAGGCATTCAAGAGCCGCAGTGTGGGATATGCCACCGAGCCAACATTCTTTGGGTTTGGTGACATTGGCGGAGCAACCAACATCTTCACCCACGCCAAGGACTACGCTCCCGGCTTCCGCGGAAGCATCGCCTATACCAACAGCAACTACCGCTGGCGTGGCATGATTACCTATAGCACTGGTCTCAACCAGCATGGTTGGGCCATGACTGTCAGCGCTATAGGTCGCTATGCCGGAGAAGGTATAATTCCTGGCTCGTTCTACAAAAGCTGGGGTGCTTTCCTTTCGTTGCAAAAGGTGTTTAACACGCAACACTCTGTATCGCTCACTGTCTTTGGCGCCCCCACAAAGCGTGCCAGCAATGCAGCGACATTTGAAGAGGCCTACACACTTGCTGGCAGCAACCTCTACAACGTGAACTGGGGTTGGCAAGAGGGCAAGAAACGTAATGCCAAAGTCGTTGACTCGTTTGATCCTACTATAATCCTCAACTGGCTTTGGACTCCAAAGACAGGAACCTCTCTTAATACCGGCTTGGCATTCCACAAGTCGTTCTATGCTTCGAGTGCACTCAACTGGTATAATGCCCGCGACCCACGTCCCGACTACTACCGTTATCTGCCCTCTTACTACCGCACCACCAGCCCTGAGACTGCCGACCTCTTTGAGGACGAATGGCTCAACATGGAGGAAAAACGTCAAATCAACTGGAACCAGCTCTACCAAGTCAACTACCTCAACAACATTGAGTTCGAACAAGGTGGCGAAGACAAGGGTTCAAGCTATGTGATCGAGAAACGTCACAGCAACCAGTTCAACTGGATGCTCAGCAGTAACCTCAACATGCGCATCACTCCAGTACTCTCGCTGCAAGGTGGCATTAGTGCCGACTACAGTCGCTCGTCTTACTACAAGACTATGAAGGACCTGCTCGGTGGACGCTACTGGCTCGACGTTGACCAGTATGCCGAGCGTGACTTCCCTGGCGACGCCGAGATGCTTCAGAACGACCTTGAAAATCCCAACCGCCGCATCCTCAAAGGCGACCGCTTTGGTTACGACTACGACATCAACTCTATCACTGGCCGCCTGTGGATTCAGAATATCATCAATCTGAACAAATTTGATTTCAACTATGGAGTTCAGGTTAGTGCCACATCGTTCCAGCGAGATGGTAAGATGCGCAATGGACGCGCCCCAAACAACTCTCTTGGCAAGGGCGAAAACCACAGCTTCATCAACTATGCACTGAAAGCTGGAGCGATTTTCAAGATTGATGGTCGCAACAACATCCAAGTTCATGCCTACTATGGAACACGCGCTCCAGAATACTATAACGCCTATATCTCGCCTCGCATCAAGGACGACGTGATTACCGACCTCAAGAGCGCACGCATCCTCTCGGGTGACATCAGCTATGTGTGGAACTACCGCAGGTTCATGGGTTCTATCACAGGGTTCTGGACCGAGTTCTGGGACATGACCGAGCGCACATCCTTCTATGACGACTACAACAGCACCTTCGTAAACTACTCCTTGACTGGAGTACAGAAGGAGCACAAGGGTGTAGAGTTAGGTGCTGCCTTCAAGATCACACCATCGCTCACACTCAATGCAGCAGCAACTATTGCACGCTATCAATACAAGAACCGCCCAACAGGTACAAGAAGCTTCGAGAACGGCTCGGTAGCCGACGTTACCCAGACCGTTTACCTGAAAAACTTCTACGTGAGCGGTACTCCTCAAGAGGCCTACAGCCTCGGTTTCAACTGGAGCGCTCCCAACATGTGGTTCTTCGAGATTAACGGAGTGTGGATGAACCGCTCTTATGTCGACTTGTCGCCCATCCGTCATGAGATATTGCCAGAGCTTTACACCATGGCTACCAGCGAGCAAGAGTTAGAGCAGATGATGCGCGACATCGGCAAGCAAGAGAAACTCAACGAGGCGTTTATCGTCAACATGAGCATTGGCAAGGTTATTTACTTGACCCGATCTTCATCACTGAACCTCAATTTGAGCTTGAACAACTTGCTCAACAACACCAACATACAGACCGGAGGTTATCAGCAAGGACGATTTGACTACAAGAACTACACCACTGCCAAGTTCCCCAACAAGTACTACTACGCTCAAGGATTCCGCATGTACTTGAATGTGGGTATCAGATTCTAATCACTCTTTTATCTATTTGTAATAAACAAAAACTATATATACACTATGAAACGTTTTAATTTATTCCTCAATGCAATGTTGCTCATGCTCGTGGCTGTGGGATGTAACGAAGACTTCGACATGCCCCCCATGGTTGTGCCACACGCCGAGCATCAGGCCAACATGACAATAGCCGAATTCAAGGCTAAATACTGGCAGGACGGTCGCAACTTCATCGACACCTGCAAGGAAGATACCTACATCCACGGATGGGTTACCAGTAGTGATGAAGAGGGCAACATCTACAAGTACCTCTACATCCAGGACGAGACAGCGGGTATTGGTATCTCTATCGATGCCAACAGCATCTACACCACCTACCGCGTGGGACAGGAAATCGTCATCAACATGAAGGACTTCTGGATTGGTAAGTACAACGGTCAGTATCTCATTGGCAAGCCCGAGTGGTATGCCGCTCAGAGTGTGTGGGAAGCTGGACGAATGACTCTCGACCAATTCAAAGAGCACGTAGAAATCAATGGATTGCCCAATGTTGAGAATGTCACACCCATCGAGGTAGAGATAGGCGATGTGGTTGGACACAATGACCGCGAGACACAGCTCAAGTACCAGGGGCGCTTCGTTGTCATACGCAACGTTGAATGGGAAGGCGCCGACGGTGAGCTGCCCTATAGCGAGAGCGGTTCGTCGACAACTCGTGTCCTCAAGGACGAACAAGGCAACGCTTTAAATGTCTCTAACAGCAACTATGCCAACTTCCGTGGCGATCCCCTCCCAGTGGGCAAGGGCGATGTGCAAGGAATCCTCTACATGACAGGCGACGACAAGTGGGCAATGTACCTGCGCGACACACGAGACTGCATGGGATTCTCTAACGACACTAAAGGCTATATCACCGACCCATGGACTGTGCCCGAGGCTATAGAAGTCCAGAACCAAGGCAAGAAAGGCTGGGTTACTGGATATATCGTGGGTGCTATCGCTCCTGGAGTCACTCAAGTGAGCAGCAACAGCGACATCGAGTGGCAAGCTCCTACAACCCTCGACAACACCCTCGTGATTGCCGAAAGCCCCGACGTGCAAGACTACACCAAGTGTATTGCAGTGGCTCTGCCACAAGGCTCAAACTTCCGACGCGACGCAAGTCTGGCGGCATTCCCCCAACTGCTCGGCACTCAAATCTGGGTTAAGGGTACACTCGCCACATTTATGGACATGGCAGGTATCACCGACAACACCGGCTCGACCGATGAGTATAAGCTCTCCATGATGACCGGTGGCGTAACTGAGCTATACGAGGACTTTGAGGGATGTGTCAAGAACGGCACTATGCCCGATGGATGGCGACTCGTCAAGAGCAAGGGTGATAAGGACTGGTACATCGATGAATTTGACAGCAACAAGTATGCTTCTGTTACTGGTTACTCAGGCAAGACTCCTCCATTCGACGCATGGCTCATCACACCAGCACTCGACATCAAGAATGCCGGAAGAAAAGAATTCAGTTTCATGAGCAAAGTTCGCTATTATCGTGCAACCGACGTGCTTGAAGTTTATCTCATGTCAACCAACGACCCAGCAACGGCCGAGCTCATAAAGCTTGACCCAACTCTTGCTACAGCAGCCGAGGGTGGACAGTCCGATTTCATCAACTCGGGAACTATCGACCTGAGCCAGTATGAGGGAACTTACTGCATTGGTTTCCGCTATGTATCGGAACAGCAGCCAAATTACACCACATGGCAAATCGACAACTTCAAGTTTGGTGGCAAGGCTCTGTTGCAGACCATCGACGATTTCGAGACAATGAACGGTGGCGTATCAACATCTCAAACCTCATTCAGCGACCTGATTTCCAACAAGGGATGGAAAGCTACTAATGCCGGTCTCCTCAATGGTGGTCCATCTGATGCACCACCCACCTACGCCATGTTTGGCAAGAAGGCCGACGGCAGCGACAGATGGGCCTATGCTGTGCACCTCAATGGTAAAACCACTGCTCCTGGTCGCCTGATATCACCATCAATCAATGGCGGCATCAAAACCATCTCGTTCGCTTATGGATGTGTACTTACCGAGAATAATGTCAGCTTCCAGATGAACTTCTACAGCAACGCATCGGCAAATCCTGTCCTGGTGAAGACCATTACCATCGCCAACACCAATGTGGTCAAAGGAACTCCCTACTACTACATGGAGGAAGTCAACCTCGATGCTCCCGACCTCATGATTGAGGTGAAACCTTTGAGTCCATCGCAGTCGACATCCAACAAGGACCGTTTCGCAATATGGAACATAACTTGGGAGAACATGTAATTGTCTGCACTTAGAGATTAAAACTCTATAATCAAAATCCCCTCTGCCTCAATGGCAAAGGGGATTTTTTTGTCCCATAATAGTTCACAGCTGTTACGAGTAACTCACTTATCAACTCTTCATTAGCTGTAACAAACCGCTACTCCTAATCGTTCCACTTCACTATTTCACCCTGAGCGAGGGTGGCTTGGACGTCAATCAGGCGCTGGTTGTTACTGCCGCGGAAGCGCAGCTTGGTGTTGAGCTCATCCATGATGAAGGGACTGTCGACAAGTACGTCGAGCTGCCGCACGGCACTCATGAGGTCGGCTTTCTGCTTTACCTGTTCCCAGGTGTAGCCTGTATAGCACCACACATTGTAGCCCAACTCGCTCTTGATGCGGTCGATGAGATGAGCCAGCGGTACAGCTTGCGCCAAAGGGTCACCGCCGGAGAACGTCACCGGAGCCTCGTTATAGGCTATCACCTCCATGAGTTCATCGAGTGTTCGTTCCTCGCCACCATCCTTGCGCCACGATTCCGGATTATGGCATCCAGGACAATGGTGGCTGCAGCCCGCCAGATAAATCGACGTGCGCAAGCCTGGACCATCCACGCTGGTGCCCTCCACAATGTGTAAAACTCGTAATTTATCCATACTATGAATAACTAAGAGCGACTATGAATAGCTAAGAGTTGCTATGAACTTTTATCAACGAACTATTTGTGTACTACTCGGTCACGGAGCTCGGCGAGCTTGCCGCTGTTCCAGCGGTCGGTGGTGCCCACGAGGTAGCCAGTGATGCGCTGGAGCTTGTCGATGTTGGTGCCGTGGCACTCAGGGCACTCGTGTAGGTCTTCGGTAGCATCCTCATATCCACAGTCCATGCAGCGGTTGCGGTTGTGGTTCACCGAGCCGTAGCCAATGTTGTACTTGTGCATCAGGTCCACGATGTCCATGATAGCCTGTGGGTTATGGGTTGCGTCGCCATCAATCTCCACATAGAAGATGTGACCGCCACCGCACAGAGGGTGATAGGGAGCCTCGACCTCGGCCTTGTGCTTGGGACTGCACTTGTAGTAGACAGGCACATGATTACTGTTAGTGTAATAAATCTTGTCGGTAACTCCTGGAATCTCGCCGAAGTCTTTGCGGTCGCGACGTGTGAACTTGCCGGCAAGTCCCTCGGCAGGAGTGGCGAGCACGCTATAGTTGTGCTTGTATTGCAGACTGAACTCGTTGATGCGCTCACGCATGTGTCCAATAATCTTCAATCCAAGCTCCTGGCTCTCCTTGCTCTCGCCATGGTGCTTGCCTGTGAGGGCGATAAGGCACTCGGCAAGGCCAATGAAGCCAATGCCCAATGTTCCCTGGTTGATAACGCTCTCGATGGTCTCGTTGGGCTTGAGATTCTCGCAGCCGTTCCACAGCTGTGTCATCAGTAGTGGGAACTGCTTAGCCATCGCCGTCTTCTGGAAGTTGAAGCGGTCGTCGAGCTGGCGCGCTGTGATGTCGAGCACGTTGTCGAGACGGTGGAAGAACTCCTTGATGCGCTCTTCCTGATTCTCAATCTTCATGCACTCAATGGCAAGACGCACAATGTTGATGGTCGAGAAAGAGATATTGCCACGGCCTATGCTGGTCTTGGGACCAAAGCGGTTCTCAAACACGCGGGTACGGCAACCCATAGTAGCCACCTCATACTTGTAACGCTCGGGATCGTTGATGTCCCATTGCTCGTGGTAGTTGTAGGTGGCATCAAGATTCACGAAGTTGGGGAAGAAACGGCGTGCGGTGACCTTGCAAGCAAGCTTGTAGAGGTCGTAGTTGGGATCCTCGGGCAGGTAGCTCACGCCACTCTTCTTCTTCCATATCTGGATGGGGAATATTGCGGTTGAACCATTGCCAACACCCTCCCATGTAGAGTGAAGCAGCTCACGTATCACGCAACGACCCTCGGCACTGATGTCGGTGCCATAGTTGATAGAGCTGAACACCACCTGGTTTCCGCCACGGCTGTGGATGGTGTTCATGTTGTGGATGAAAGCCTCCATTGCCTGGTGAACACGCTCGGCGGTGCGGTTGATGGCATGCTGCAAAGCTCGGTCGCGACCTTTAAGGCCCTCGAGGGGCTTGATAATATAGTCGTCAACCTTGATGTCATACATGTCCTTATAGTCTTCACCATTTATACTCTCAAGAATTTTGACCTCCTCGATGAAAGTCTTGCGAACAAAGGGGGCCAGATAGAAGTCAAAGGCAGGTATCGCCTGACCGCCGTGCATCTCGTTTTGCGCAGTCTCCATCGAGATACAAGCCAGCACGCTGGCGGTCTCTATGCGCTTGGCAGGACGCGACTCGCCATGACCCGCCCAGAAGCCACCGTTCAAGATTTTGTCAAGTGGATGCTGAACACAGGTGAGACTCTTGGTGGGATAGTAGTCTTTATCGTGGATGTGGAGATAGTTGGCGCGAACAGCCTCACGAGCCTCGTCGCTGAGCAGATAGTCATCAACGAAGGGCTTGGTGGTCTCGCTTGCAAACTTCATCATCATTCCTGCAGGCGACTCGGCGTTCATGTTGGCATTCTCGCGAGTAATGTCGTTGTGCTTGGCATTGATGATTTCCAAAAACATGTCGCGTGTCTTGGCTTTTCGTGCCACACTGCGTTTGTGTCTATAATTGATATAGCATTTGGCAACTTCCTTGCGTGGGCTCTTCATAAGCTCCAGCTCCACCATGTCTTGAATACCTTCCACGCTCATCTGGCTCTTGCCACGAGCGCCAATGTGGTCGGCGATGCGCTGAATGAGTGCCTCGTCGTCTCCGCCATCGGTAGCGAGCATTGCTTTGCGAATTGCAGCCTTGATTTTTTCCTCGTTGTATCCAACAACGCGTCCGTCACGTTTTACTACTGTCTGTATCATTATTCTATTATGATAATATAAATAAGGTGTATATTATGGTTCTCTTTTTAGACACTAAAAAATGCACATGCATGCATTGGAAAATGAGCATTATGCATTTTGCTTTTTATTTGCACTGCAAAGCTATAAAAGGTTGAAGAAATGGCAAAATATTTTTCAATAAAAATATCAACAAATTTTCATTTTGGAAAACTTTTTCCACTTCAAGAATTTTTACAATACTGAAAATCAATATATTAAAAATATTTTTGGAAAACTTTCCAACAAATGCACCTTATTGAAAATTTTGATTTCTACAATTCATGCCACCTGTATGAAACTAAAAAAGTGCGAAGCACATGAGCACTTCGCACTTGTAATTCAAGTTGACTCTACTGGTTGGGAGGCACTATTGCCATACACTGGAGTGTACTATTGCCTCCACCGCATCCTCGATGTCGTCGGGGAGGTTGCAGAAGAAGTCGATGCCTGTCCTCCTCTCCAGCTCGTCGATGGTTATCATGCAGCTTTGCAATGTTGTTGAGCTGCATGAACTGTTGATTTGCTCAGTCCAGTAGGCCATAGCCTCATATTGACCGTTTTTCAGTCGCAATACTGCCATATACCAGTAGCGTGGAATAGGGAGAGTTCCAGTGATGTTCACTCCATATAGGCTTTGTACTTCTGATTTAGGAATGAGTCCAGATGTTGTGGAACCGTTGAGCGTAACATCGCCGATGGTAGCGCCCTTGCACACATAGAGCGTGTCGCGGAAGCTGTTACTGTAACCCCAGTTCTGCACCTTTGTCTCCATGCGTTGCCACAGGCCGGCGTTGTGCGCCTGATACTGTGGATGGATGTTGCTGGTGACAAAAGTGTGGCTGTTCTGTTCACTACTCGACTGACGGTCCTCGCTGGCGCAGATGTGACCGCGGGCAAACATCGTCATGTTGTTGCCGTCAAGATTGACGACCGAGGTGGTGTACTTTCCGGTGGTGTACTCGCTCGTGTTAACCTGATAAGCGGATGGCACATTACTGTCAACCGAGAATGAGGGTGTTCGTCCCACATCATTGTTTGGCGTGCCTGCGTGCATTGTGAAGCAGGTCCAGTGATTGGCTCGCTGACTCTTGTCAAGCTCAAGCGAGAGCGATACGCCATATTGGGACGTTGCCTTAACCACAACCATGTAGTTGGAACTTGTAGCGATGTGGGGATATTCAATGCGCCAAGCCTGGTTGTAGGTGGCACTCGAACTTGTGGGCTTTGGTCCCGATTCCGGAATGTTGAAGGCCGTCTCTCTCCAGTTGGCATTGACATTGTTGTCAGTAACTTCTTCCACAGTGTAAACGGCAGTCATCACAGGACTTGACACTCCGTTGAGCACTGCGATAGCCTTGATGGTTGTAGTGCCAACTTCGAGTTCCTCGATGGTGTAGGGCGAGCTGCCGTGAGTGTAGTAGTGACTTGTGGTGGGCGTTGTGCCGTCAAGTGTGAAGTAAATCATACTGCCGTAAGGGCCAGTAATAGTCACCGAACCATTGCCTTGGAACACTGTGCCCGAAGGTGGGTTGAAGGTGGGGCCTGGCACTTCAACCAGTGAATACACCGCTGTTGCCACAGCACTTGACTGACCATCGACTACGGCAATGGCCTTGAGGGTCATATTGAAGCCTACCATAACAGTGATTGAACCGTAAGCGTTGTCTTGATAGTGTGTAGTGCTTGGTGTGCTGCCATCGGTAGTGATATATATGCGACTATTGGCAGGACCTGTAACCGTCACTTCAGTTGGAGTGTTAAACACCGTTCCTGAGGGATGGCTGAAGGTGGGCATGGGCACTGTGGGTGTTGGTGGCTGACCACCATTAAGAAGGTAATTGTAAATCGCAGTGATATCTGAACTTGTTATATCTCCGTCACCATTCACATCAAGGCTGTTCACATAGGTTAAGTCTCCCTGGAGCAGGTAGTTATACAAAGCTGTGATATCAGCCGCAGTAACCGAACCATCGCAGTTCACGTCACATGGGTCGTAATCGGCCTCTGTAATCTCATAGGTCACTGTCATCGAGAACAGGGAGTTGCCTCCAGTGCCGGTGAAGGTCACCTTGCTTGTCGAGCCACTCCAGTAGGTGTTGCCCGAATCGAAACCGGCAGGCGAAGCAGTGAAACGCTGCTGAGAGTAGAAACCGTCGAAATCAACACGCTTGATGGTTGCGCCACTGGCAGCTTGAAACGAGAAGGTATTGCCGCTGACGGTGTAGAAAGTGTATTGGTTCTGATAGAATGTTGACCGTGGCGAGCTGCTGCCGGGCACAAAGGTGATGTCGCCCACTGTGATATTGTTCTGCAGATAGGTGGGCGTGCTGCTTGTGGGCGTGGGCAGTCCGAGTTGCGTCAATGCCTCGGGTGAGCTGAAGTCGAATACCGCAGTCTTGGTGACGGTCCCTGCGGTAGCATTCAACGCCACGCTCATGCACGCCAGCATAGTGAGTAAGTAAATTCGTTTAACCATAGTTATTTAAGTTTTAATGTTAATGTTTTTATTCTAAAGTCGTGCAAGTTACTAATTATTCTCTAATTAAGCAAGCCAAACCATAAAAAACCCAGCAAACACGCTTTATCACACAACCAACTGCCCGTTGGAAATGAGCAGTCATTGCCAACGGGTTTTAGAATAGATTGTCAAAAATGTATGTTATTTATTTTGCCCTCTCGATGGTGAATATCACATCCCAATATTTGGTAGAGTCGCCGTTGTAGATGTATTCGCCATCATAGGTGAACAGTACATCCCAGTACTTGGTGGAGTTGCCCTTGTAGATGTAGTGGTCATCGTAGGTGTAGACGACATCCCAATACCTCGTGGAATCGCCTTTGTAGATGTGGTGCTCATCATAGGTATACAGCACATCCCAGTACTTGGTGGAGTTGCCGTTGTAGATGTAGCGATCGTCAAATGTATAGACTATGTCCCAGTACTTGGTTGACGTCCCTTTAAAAATGTGCCTCGCCTCCTTGGCAAAGAGGGGCATTGAGGCTATTAGTAAAGCCAAAATAATAAAGATTCGTTTCATTTTTGCTGATGTTTAGAAGGTTGATTGTGGGTGGGTCATTTTATAAAGGTATACACGATGTTGGAATAGTAGGGTTGGCTGCCGCTATAGATGTGACGGTCGTCATAGGTGTACACGATTTTGGAATAATAGGGCTGGCTGCCGCTGTAGATGTAGCGGTCGTCATAGGTGTACACAATGTTGGAATAGTAGGGCTGGCTGCCGCTGTAGATGTAGCGGTCGTCGTAGGTGTAGACAATGTTGGAGTAGAAGGTGGAGTTGCCACGACAGATGTGCTGAGCGGCAATGTCGCCGGCAGCGATTATCAATAGTGTGGCTAAGAGGAGAACCTTTTTCATCTTTTTTTATTGCTGCTTAATAAAACCAATTAGGTGTTTATTGGCCCAGGAAGTCGAGAAACGCTTGCTTATAGCTGTCTCCAATGGGGATTGACAGGTTGTCGTCATAGACAATGCGGTTGCGGTCAATCTCTCGAATCTTGCTCTTCTGAACAATATAGGAGCGGTGAACCCTCACAAATCGAGACGAAGGCAGCATCTGTTCGATGGCTTTCATGTTCATGAGCGACAAGATGGGATGGGGCGACTGCTCGGTATAGATTTTTACATAGTCTTTCAAGCCTTCGATGTAGCGGATGTCGTCAAGTTCGATTTGAAGCAGCTTGTACTCACTCTTGATAAAGATGCTCGTCGCTTCGGGAGTCTTGGGCTCCTCAACCTGTTGAACCATTTTGAACCATTGCAATGCCTTGTTGCATGCCTCGAGAAACTCGTGGTAGGTGATGGGCTTGAGCAAGTAGTCAAGGGCATTGATGCGATATCCGTCGACGGCATATTGTTCAAAGGCTGTTGTAAACACCACGCGTGTCGACTCGGGCAACATTTTAGACAGCTCCATTCCGTTGAGCTCAGGCATCTGAATATCGAGGAAGACGAGGTCAACAGGATTGTCGGTAATGCCTTTCATAGCGTCGACAGCATTGGAATACTTGCCTTGCAAGTCCATAAAAGGAATCTTATTGACATAGCTCACCAGCAATTCTATTGCCAGAGGCTCGTCGTCAATTATTGCGCATTTTATTTTCATTGTATAGAGTTATTTTTGAATAATACTTATTGGTTTCTTTGTCAACGCCTTTTTCCCATTCATATCGCCCGGGATACATGAGTTCAAGCCTCTTGTCCACCTGCTCAAGCCCTATTCCCGAGCCGCTCTTGTCGTTGTCGCGCTTGGGATGGTTGGTATTGACAATCTCGCAAGTAATCTTGTCTTCATTGTTCTTCATGACAAGGCTGATTTCTCCATCACCAGCCTGAGAGACACCATGCTTGAAAGCGTTCTCGATGAGTGAGATGAAGATGAGAGGCGCAATGGGAGTAGAGTCATTCTCGTCGATGTCGATGTCGGTGTTGATTTTCACGTTGTTGGTCACGCGAATCTTCATCAGCTCGATATAGTTCTCGATGAACTCAACCTCTTTATAGAGTGGCACAAACTTCTTTTGGTTGTCGTAGAGGGCGTGGCGCAACAGTTTGCTGAGTTCTCCCACGGCAATCTGAGCTTTCTCGGGGTCGAAAGCTATGAGGGCATAGATATTGTTCAATGTGTTAAGCAAGAAATGTGGATTCAACTGGTTGCGAAGGTTCATCAGCTCGGCCTCGGTACGCAATCGGTCGGCTTCTTTCTTGGCCTGTTGCAACTTACTCCAACGCTGGCTCATGCGTAACGCCACACTCAACCCCACCACCAGAACGAGCATGAGGGACATCTGCACAAATCGTGTCCATTGTGGAGGAGCTTTGAAGGGTTTGTGCTGTGGGGTTGAAGCAGGGAATGTGTTCCCCATGGCATGCCACCACCAGGTCATGATAGCAACTGTCAAAAAAATCAAGACCACATTGTAGAAAATAAAACGCTTGCGCTTGTTCTCAAACAGCAGTTTGGGCACAATGTAGCAATAATTGATATAGAACACAATCATGTAGCCCACAGTAGCACCCAACGATCGCATAAAATGCCGCATGGCATCGGTCATGGTGTCGTTCTGACGGTACATGAAGATGGGGAAGGCTATCAAAAGCCCCCAGCACAACACGTGGATGAGTGTATTGCGATTAAATGAAAACTTTTTTGCCATACTGCAAAGATAGTGTAAAATGTGGCTTTTTCCAAAATTTTTACGCCATCGATAGACAAACCCAAAGCATCACATAGAAGAATGACCTTTTTTGATAGATGAAAAAACGGGTAACTAAACCACACTAAGTGTGTGATTTTTTAATATGGTTTCACCCAACGGCACTGTCGTAATTTTGCAACGTGACATTTCTAAATCACCACAATTTATTTATTAACACATTAAAATCTAATATCTCTATTATGGACAACGATGAAATGATTCTACAAGAGGGCAGCGAGCCCAACCACGACACCGCATGCGATGCACAGCAGGATTGCAACAACACCCCACAGGACAACAAGGCGCACAGCATCACCCAGATTATCGACTCTTTGGGACTGCCCGAGAACATCGCCACCTCGGCAAAAGCCATTCTTGAACCTCTGGAGAAAGGCATGTCGCCAGGCGAAAATCTCGCAAAGCTCGTGGCAAGCGCTTTGAACCACGACGAAGACGTGAAAAACGCCGAGGCGCAAGGCTATGTGCGAGGGCGAAACGAAATCATCGACGAAGCCAGCAATGCATGCGATGCACAGCAACCACAACCAGTGAACTTCCCCATCTACCGCAAACGCAGTTTCTGGGATTGAGAAAAAAAATCAAATCTATTAACACTTAAAACTAAAGCTTCTATGTCAATCAAAAACACTATTCAGCGTGTGAAAAATACACGCACTTGGATGAAAAACAACCGCCAGCTGCTGCTGTTGCTTTTGGCAATCGTGATAATGCTCATCTTGGGTGGATGCATCGCAGGAGAACACAGCGCGATGCTCGCCATGGTGATAGCAGGAGTCGCCGATGGCAAGCATGTGGTCGACGAGCCTCTCACAACCGACCTCGCCAACGAGACTTCTCCTGGACTGTTGCTCAACGAGATAGACCAGCAGATTGTCAAAGTACGACCCATGGCGACACCCATCGACCAGCTTTCGAGATGTGCTGGCTCTAAACACGCAGGAAGCATGATTGTCGACTACTACAACGTCGACACCAAGCCCACAAAAACCACTACCACACAAGACTATGACGAGCCCACCGCTCAAAGCGTCGATGACGAGAGCGTGAAAGCCGAGATTCGCACAGCTAAGAACGAGATGTTTGACGTCTCCGACACTATTCTCGTGCAGGGAGTGTTTGGCTATGAGCCCGACGGTGTGACAAGCTCCAGCCAGGAACTCGTGCTCTATGTCATTGCACGCGGCGACAACAACGAGTTGAAAGTGCTGGCAGTCAACGGCAAGAAGATTGGTGACGTGCAGGGATGCGTGCCAAGCATACCGGCAGGCACCACTCTCATCAGGATGGGAAGAGCGGCCACCGAACTCGACGTCATGTCGCCACAGTTTGAGGCGATGCCACGCAAGGCACAGCAATTTTGCCAGATATTCAAGATGCAGGTGGAACAATCAACTATGCAGAAAATCGCCAACAAAGAAGTGGGCTGGACCATGAACGACCAGGAAGAAGCTGCAATCTACGACATGAGACTGGGAATGGAGAAGTGCTTCCTCTTCGGGGTGAAAGGACGCATCTGGGACAGCAACAAGAAGGAGAATGTGATGCTCACTGGAGGCATCTGGAGACAGGCTGGCAAGGAGTTTGTCTACGACGACGAGGGCTTCACGCAAGGCTCTATCGTCGACCTCATGAGGGAGGCTTTCACTGGCAACGCCGGCAGCAAGAGGAAAATCCTCATTGGTGGCTCGGAACTCATTGCCCAACTCAACAAACTCGACTACCAGCGAGTGGTGACATCGACCCACACCGTGACCAAGTGGGGCATCGACTTCACCGAGATAAGATCCAAGTTTGGAACTCTCTATGTGTTGCTGAGCGAGGTCTTTGACGAGTGTGGAATGGCAAGCGAGGGAATGGTCATCGACCCCGAATATCTGCAGAAGTACACACACCAGCCCTTCAGCGCCGAGACACTGAATCTCAAAGCCAGCGGCGTGAGAAATGTCGATGCCACAGTGCTCACCGAGACCAGCTGCCTTGTACTCCGATACCCAAAAGCCCACATGCGCATCGTCAAGGTGTAACACACACACCTTTCCTCTAACCCCTCCAAAAATCGAACAAAGAGAACCGTCCCTTTTGTTCGATTTTTTTCAATATTTTTGAGCCAAATTGGTCATAAACAGAACAAAAAAGCCCTAAAATAGTCTATAACTCGAAAAATCAGACAAAAAGAACCGTCCCCTTTGTCCGAAAAGTTTAGTTGACGGCTTTGTTTTCACTTTGTTTTCACTTTGTTTTCACCATACATAAAATGGAAAAATATAAGGCCGAAAATGCAATACCAATACTTGTTTTAACGTTTTTATAGTTAGGATAGTTATACCCTAACGAGAATGAAATCAGGGCACATAGCGAAGTTGACAGTTTTCTTGTGCCAAGCCATTATGCTTGGTGCATTATCGCTATGCCCTGCAATAGCCTCAGGACAGATTTTCATTAACGGCAATCCCACTTTCAGCGACAGTCTGTCCAACACAATCCTGTACTCACTACCACAAGAGTCTTTTGGACAAGACCTTACGGCCACGGTTCAAGTCGACACGGCAAGCCACTGGCAAGACATCACCGTTGCCGGACAGCCTCTCACCGACCATCCCATCACTTTTCAAGACATCGAGGGCGGCAAAGTGTTCTTAGTGAGGGCGACATGCGACAACAAGCCCATTGTCAAGAGACTGATGTTCACTTTTTTGCCCATCATGAGCATCGAGGGAGATGTGGGTTATGACTTTGTAGATGCAACTGTCACACTCATGACCCCCGAAGGGACTATCGACGAGGGCATGACGGCACAAGTGAAGTGGAGAGGAGGATACACCAACATGCCAGGCAGGCACAAACGCAACTACAGCATCAAGTTTGTCGACGCCAACGGTGACAAGCAGAACCGCAAGCTATTAAACATGAGACGCGACAACCACTGGAAGCTCGATGCGGCACAGGTCGACCTCTCGCGAGTGAGGAACCGTGTCGCTACCGACCTGTGGCTCGATATGGCCCGACCACCCTATTACTACGAGCAAGCACCCGACGCTCTCACGGGAGCTCGTGGCGAGATGGTTGAAGTCTTTACCAACGGCACCTACATGGGCATCTACTCCCTTATGGAGTGCGTTGACCGAAAGCAGTTGCAGGTCGCACAGTATGACGAGGACAACGATGTCTTTCACGGTATGATTTGGAACGCTGCAAGCTGGAGCAAGGTGGCCGAATTCAAGAGCTGGGTGCACTACGACAACAACAGTCCCAACTATAGCACTTTTGTCGTCGAGTACCCCGACTTTGAGGATGTGCACCCCACCCAACACAAGGATTTGTCCGATGCCGTGCTTTTTGTTGCTTATGGCGACGTTAATTCGTTCAACGCTAAAGCCCATGAGTATTTCGACATTCCTGTGCTTATTGACTATGCCATCTTCATTCAAGTGCTCGATGCCGTGGACAATAGCGTGAACAACATCTACTGGGCCATCTATGACCGCGAAGTCGACAAAAGGCTCACACTGGCGGTTTGGGACTTGGACTGGACGCTGGGAACCAACCGCGATTCTCCCGACTTCAGGGGAGGGAGAGCCGAGCCTGATTACAATCTCAAGTACTCGAGTATTGAGTTCAGAATGTTCTCAATGCCTGAATGCATCTACCACAAGGAGTTCTTAGAGCGATATTGGGAGCTGAGGGAGTCCTGGCTCAACGAGAAAAACCTCGCCGAGAGAGTGAACAAGGCTGTCGACCCTCTTGTGCAAAGTGGAGCGGTGATGCGTGAGCAGGAGCGATGGAGCGGCGACAGCGACATCAACGGGCTCACTCTCGACATCGTGGCCGAGAAAGATTATATCATCGACTGGATAAAGAAAAGACTTGCACACCTTGACCGCACTCTCATGCGACATCCCTGCGATGTGAACGGCGATGGCGCAGTCACTGCCTACGACATATCGGCACTGCTGTTTTATTTCTTTGAGGGCACCGACAATTATGACTACAATCTCGATGTCAACGGCGATGGAAACATCACAGCATCCGACCTGACAATTTTGTATAATATAATACTTGGATACTGACCACACTGCTATGAACAAAATATTTAAGAACTTCGTTTTCTTGTTGCTGTCGATGATGTGCTGCAGCATGGGTAACGCAAAAGTAGTTCTGTCTATTGACAACTGCCCCACTTTTTGCGACTCGGCGGCATGCTCGTTGCTTGTCTCGGTGCCTCAGCAGTGGTTTGGTGCTACGGTCACGGCCATTGTCGCGGGCAACGAGGGCTGCCAGGTGCTCATGATTGACGATGTGCCTTTGGCTGACGACGGCTCATGGGTGTTCAACGACATCAGCGGAGAGAAGTCGTGGAAAATCACATGCAGCGATGCACAGGGATGCCAGAAAGACTATTCGTTGCAGTTCACGTTCCTGCCTATAGTAGCTCTCGAAGGCGACTTTGGATATGACTACACGGGCGGCACTGTGGTGATTGCCGAGCCAGGTAGGCAGGCAAGCGAACTGATGACGGCACGGGTGAAATGGAGAGGCAACACCACCAACACCCCCGAGAAGCACAAGCGCAACTACAGCATCCAGTTTGTCTACCCTAATGGAGAAAAACAAAACCGCAAAATATTGGGAATGAGACGCGACAACCACTGGATTCTTGACGCCGGACAAGCCGACATGGCGAGGATAAGGAATCGAGTTGCCACCGAGTTGTGGATCGACATGGCGCGTCCACCACACTACATCGACCAGAACCCCGACGCTCTAACCGGAGTGCGTGGAGAGATGGTGGAGCTGTTCCTCGGCGACGAGTACCGAGGCATTTATGCTCTCACCGAGGCTATGGACCGCAAGCAACTACAGCTCGTCAAGCACGACACCATCAACAATGTGTTCCATGGAGGACTATGGAAAACCAATGAATTCAACGGAGTGGCGGGATTCAGATGGGCCGAGGAATACAACGATTCGCTGCCCATGTACTGTGGATTTGAGACTAAATACCCCGACCCCGACGAGGTGATGCCAACGAGCTATAAGGTTTTGTATGATGCCATCAATGCGATGGGGATGAGCGGTACCATCTATTATTATAACTATCATGCCAACAAGTATTTCGATATGCCGCCTGTGATCGACTACACCATCTTCTACCTCACTCTTAACGCCAACGACAACTCGGCAAGAAACATCTACTGGTTCTGTCATGACCGAGCCGTTGACCCAAGGCTCTCGCTTGCAGTGTGGGACCTTGACGCATCGGTGGGACAAAGCTGGTCACCAGCCGACTGGAGGCCACCACTCACAGCCTACGACTTTTTCAAGCTCCCCTATAACTGGCTTTTCAAAATGATGTTCCACAACCGAAGCCGCTACCGTCAGGAATTCCTCGATAGATATGACGAACTCAGGGCAACATGGCTCAGCGAGGAAAGTTTGGTGGGGCGTTACAGCGATGCCATCGACAAGCTCATTGAATGTGGAGCAGCAGCGCGAGAAGAACAACGATGGAATGGCGACAGCGACCTCTATGGGCACCCTCTCAACTTCGTCGAGGAAAAGCAGTACATCACCGAGTGGCTCACTAAACGGTTACCGCTGCTCGACACCTGGATTCATCACCACATCTGCGATGTCAACAACGACGGAGTAGTTACCGCGGCCGACATCACAAGAATCTATGATGTGCTGCTCTTCGGTGTCGAACCACAATACAATGAGTTCCTCGATCCAAACTTCGACGGAAACATCAGCGCTGCCGACATCACAAGCATCTACGACGCACTGCTCAACCCATAAACCACATAAAAAAAACTTAAAATTGCCTATTTTTCAATGCTTTTCGTTAACTTTGCATGTTTTTCAATTGAAACTAAAATTCAATACATAATAATGAAAAAGCTAATAACACTATTTTTATTCGCCACCCTCGCCGCAAGCGTCGGGTGGGCTGAAACCTATTCTTATACGTTTGAGAGTAAACAATTCTCTTCTAATGGCACTAAGGACTTGGGAGGAGTGAGCTGGACTTTAGCTGGTGATGGTGGCTATTGGGGATATGACGAAACCAAGGGTCAGCAATTTGGTAGTAGTAAAGCACCATATAAATCTTTGTCGCTTTCCACTACTGGAATTTCTGGAACTATTCAAAGTGTTACTGTAAATGCCAGCATGGCAAATGATGGAGTCGGAACTATAAGTATCTCGGTTGGAGGGACGAGTTATCTTTCTAATCAGTCATTGACTTCAAGTGCCGCAAATTATATAGGAACTGGTAGTTCTTCAGGAACTATTGTGATATCCATGTCGCAAACTTCTTCTAAGGCATTTTATATTAAGAACATCACAGTGACTTACACCACTGGTTCACAAGCCTCCGTTGAGCTTCCCACTCTTACCGACGAGTTTGCGTTCTGGCCGGTAATGAACGACCCAGCGAGTGCTGAGGTGACGATTACTCCTGCTAGTGGCAACACGGTGCGATATACCACCAATGGCAGCACTCCCTCGCAAACTAACGGCACTGAGATTACTGCTGCTACTACTATCAACATCAGTGGAACAACCACTGTGAAAGCAATTTCTTACGTTGGCAATCAAACGAGCTCGGTAGTGAGCAAGACTTACACTCTCGGTCAAACGGTTACAGGCATCAGCGCCTTCAAGAACTTGGCAAGTGGCACCACAGCGAGACTGTACTTGCCCGATAACTATAATGCTCGCACTCTTTACGTGAATACTAACAAGAAAGAGGCTTTTGTACGCGACAAAACGGGTGCGATATGCATTTATAATGTAACTACCAATCCGCCACTCGAGTACAATCAGCACATAGCTGGCTGGATTATTGGCACTTACACCAATTACAACGGTCTGCCTGAGTTTACCGCTTCGTCGGCGACCAACAGCTGCTATCTCGTTATTGCTAAGCCCGTGACGGAACTCGATGTGGAGCCAGTGGAGATTGACGCCGATGGCTTTGATAGCCGCCACTATGCCGACTGGGTTACAATCAGCGACCTGGAAGTTACTGCTTTGAACAATAATACCGCAACAGCAAGCGACATTAACAACAACGAGTTTTTGATTTATAACAAATATACCCCCGAAGGCTATCAGCAACCATACAAGGGAGCCATAGTCGATATCACTGGCATTGCTGCTCCTTACAATAATAGTCAGGAGATATTCCCCATCAATCAGAACAATTTCTATCCACTCACCTACGTGGTAGATGCCCAGCGTGATTTTGTTAGCCCTTCGGCTTCGATTTCTAACGCTCAGGTAAGGCTCAAACGCAATCTCTCGTCACAAGATTGGAGCCTGCTCACCGTGCCATTCGAGATTGAGGGTTTTGAGGGCGATGTGCTGGAATATACAGGTGTGACACTCGGTCAGGTGGGAGCCTACGAGATGAACGGCGTCACCTACCCAATTCAGGGTGGCGTGATGCACTTCGAGGACTATTACGGCAACCTGCAGCCAGGTACTCCCTATCTTGTAAGACCCTACACCTCGCAGCAGGAAATGACTCTGAGTGGTGTTGAGCTGAAAAGTGACCCTGCGGGCTCGGTAACATTTTCTCTTGCTGCTCCACAAAATGCCCCTGGCATCAACTTGATGGCTAATGAGACACCTGCCTATGTGGGCGACTATACACTTGTGGGGACCTATTCACCAAAAACTTTGCCAAAGGATGAGTCAACAGTGAAGCTTATCGATGACAACACTTTGAGCTGGACTTCGCTACTCGACAACACCGACATCAGCGGCACCGAGGCATATATCACTATCCCTGAAGGTGCTGGCGTGAAACTTGATTTGGGTGGTAACGAAGTGGTGACAGCTATCGCCGATATCCGCTTCGACAACAACGCTCCACAGGAAGCGGTCATCTACAACCTGATAGGAGCAAGGCTCACGCTACCGCTAAGCTCGTTGCCGCCAGGCATTTATATTGTGAATGGTAAAAAGATTGTAAAATTTTAAGCTTTAGGAGGACACAACTATGAAGAAAATATTATTTGTTGCCCTCATGGGCTTGATGACAATCGCTACCGCAATGGCAGCTATCGACAACACACCAGTGTCGATGACAATAACACTGAAAAACGGCAACACCGTTTCCTATGCCGCTTCCAATATGGACAGCGTGCGCTTTGTGGGCGGAAAATTTGGCGACAATGGCGCCATAGGCATGAAAATCTACCTCAAGGGCCAAACCCAAAGCATTGATTATCTCTACTCTCAAATCACCAACGTTGTAGAGGACACCCAACCAGTGGTTTCCAGCGACATCTTCACGCGCGTGACAAGTGCTTCTCAACTTGTTGCTGGCAAGAGGTATATCCTTGTTTATGAAGGTGATCAAGAACATGAACCAGCTGCAATGGGAGCGATTAACCCATCAGGCACCAGTTCGGGAATCTCGGTAACTGGAAGTGAAAATTTCGCTTATGATGACGGAATTGTTCAATTAACCGAAGGAACTGCCGTTAAAATCTTGACCCTTGGTGGCACAAGCGAAGCTTGGACTTTGGCCTTGGACGGTGCTTTGTTGAACCACACAGGTGATAAAAATACTTTAACGACTGGTACAGAGAACAGTACTTGGACAATTACGATAGGTGAAAACAACAAAGCTATAATTGCTAACGTGGGGAATACAAATTACACCATTCAATATAATAAGTCATCTGGTCAGCAACGTTTCTCTTGCTATAAAACCAGCCAACAACCCATCCATCTCTACGTTGAGGACGATGGCAGTGCGGCAAGTGTTGTTGCTGCGCCCACCTTCTCGCCTGCTGGTGGCACTTACACCTCGGCGCAGAATGTAACTATCAGCACCACAACAAGCGGTGCAACCATCTACTACACCACCAACGGCACCACACCCACAAGCAGCTCTAATCAGTACACTGGCGCTATCACGGTGAGCAGCAACATGACCATCAAGGCCATCGCAGTCAAGGGCGGCGTGTCGAGCACAGTGGCTACGGCAACCTATATCATCGGCTCTGACGGCAATAACAACGTAAATGCAAACTGGAACATCGCGGGCAGTGGAATCCCACAGTCGAAGGCCGACCCGACATTCACCAATAAGAGTACCGATGAGTACGCATGGCGTCTTGAGTACCCGCACATCAACACCGCCAGCGGAAACCAGCGCGTGGTGAAAGCGGTGAGCACCTACGGCATAACCTACTCGCTTGAATGGGACAACAACAAGATTGCCAACCGCTGGACTTGCTACACCATGTGCGCAAAGAATAATGCAACGAATGTGGGCCGCAAAGATGCATTCAAGGCAGATGATGCCGTTACTGTATCACCATCTGATTCCTATACCAATAGCAGTACTTACTCTAGAGGGCATCTTTGCCCAAGTGCCGATAGAGTAGCTTCAAGAGACCAGAACAGTCAGACGTTCTATATGACCAATATGCAACCGCAATATCAGAATCACAATGGTTCAGCTTGCTGGGCAACCCTTGAGGGCTATGTAAGGACGAAATGGCAACCTTCCAACAACACCGACACCCTCTATGTTGTTAAAGCTGCTACCATAGCCAATGTCACTCTCAACAACACCACAAGCACTGGCATCATCACCACCACAACCGATTCTCAGGGTCACACACTGGTAGTCCCCAAGTACTTCTACATGGCGTTCTTGTATTACGACAAATCGGCCAATAACTACAAAGCCTTTGCTTTGTGGACCGAGCAGAAACAGTCCAACAACGATGCTGCAGCAACAGTAATCAATAACCGCATCTCCATCGACGAGCTGGAGCGGCGAACGGGCATCGATTTCTTCTGCAACCTGCCCGACGATATCGAGGCCACTGTCGAAGCCACAGCATCCTACTGGGATTTCAGCGGCAATTAGTTGCCCAGAGTAATTGTTACAAAAGAGCGGTTTTGGTCGAAAGTCAAAACCGCTCTTTATTCTTTTTTTCAACATTTTTAGGGCAAATTGTGTGTCGTTTCAAGAAAAAGTAGTATTTTTGGAAAATAATTGATTTTTCCAGAAATATAAACTCTATAACATACACTGCACTATGAAAAAAATACTTCTCGCCGCATTGGCGGCAATGGTCTTGATACCAATGATGAATGCGCAGCAAAGTGTACAACAAGAGAAACGCTACAAGATGTATGGCGTTATGTTCTACAACCTTGAAAACTTGTTCGACACTATCAATGCCAATGGCACCTACGACGTGGAGTTTTCGCCCAATGGTGCACGTCAGTGGGACGGTCGCAAGTATTGGATGAAAATCGATAGAATGGCTTATGCCATTTCACAAATGAAAACCGACAACACCCCCTATGGACCTGCTATTATTGGTGTTAGCGAGATCGAGAACATAACAGTGTTGCAGGATCTCGTTCGCGACCCACAGATTCGCAACTGGCGATTGCAGATAGCTCCTTATCACGACAGCCCCGACCGTCGTGGTGTGGACGTGGGTCTGCTTTACAACCCCCGTTACTTCAGTGTGCTCAATGTCACCAACCAGCGCTTGAGCGAGGAGGATTTTGACAGGGCCCGTGCTGCCGCCGACGAAGGCCGCAAGGGGGAGTATGAGTGGAACGACAACTTCCGCACACGCGACCAGATGTGCGTTGTGGGATTGCTCGCTGGCGACACAGTGGCAGTGATAGTAAACCACTGGCCATCACGATTGGGCGGTCAGGAAGCGTCAAGCCCCAAGCGTGAGGCTGCCGGCTACATGTGCCGTCGCACCATCGACTCGCTGGTGAACGTTCACGGCGAGCACATTGGCATCATCTTCATGGGTGACCTTAACGATGACCCAATGGACAAGGCTTGCGCCGAGAGCGTGGGAGGTAAGCGTAATATTGAAGAAGTGAATCAACCAGGCGAAATGTTCAATCCTTTCTGGAACATCCTGGCAAGAGGCATTGGTACCCTGGCTTACAAGGGACAATGGAACCTCTTCGACCAAATCATGTGTAACGGATTCTTCACTAAGTACCGCGAGGGAAAAGACAAGCCGCAGCTCACCTTTGTCAGAGCCGAAGCCTTGAACCGAGACTTCCTCAAGACTCAGGAAGGTGACCGAAAAGGCTATCCACTGCGCACCTACAGCTCGGGAGTGTTCCTCAACGGATACAGCGACCACTTCCCCACCGAGATATTCCTCGTGAAGGAAGCTCAATAAATCGCAAGCGGTCATTGAAAAAACTATTGGACCAATAAGGCTGACAAGTCCCATTGGTCCAATAATTTATTCTCTCTAAGACGAGTGTGTAGCCCTCAGCTAATAAGATTGGGGTTATTTATCCACTGGTTTCCAGAGGAACAGTTTGTCGCTGGGGCGTATTTTCTCGCCTGTCTTGATAGAGAAACGCTCGCCTTTGACGGTTCTTTCTACCGGCTTGAGGTCGACTCTTATTTCCTCGATGCTCATGGGCAATGCACCAGTAGTGGGGCCAGTGATGATAATCTCATCGCCCACATGCAGCTCTCCTGCCTCCATCTGGAACTCGGCGACACCAATCTTGGAGAAATAACGTATACCCTTGGCGGCATAGACCTTGACGTGTGTGGCACTGGAACCATATTTCGAGGTCCACTCCCCTAAGCGCTGTCCTAAGTAGTATCCGTCCCAGAATCCGCGGTTGAACACGCGTGCCAGACGCTCATCCCACTGTGCGATTTTCTCCTCGCTGTAGGAGCCTTCGATAATGGCGTTGAGAGCCTCGTTATAGCAGCTTGCCACGGTGCGCACATATTCCGGCCCACGTGCCCTGCCTTCAATCTTGAGCACCCTCACGCCAGCGTCAAGCATCTTGTTCAGGAAGTGGATGGTCTTTAAGTCCTTGGGCGACATGATATATTTGTTCTCGATTGAGAGTTCATCGCCTGTGTCGCGGTCGGTGACGACATAGCTGCGACGGCAAATCTGGCGACAGGCGCCACGGTTGGCGCTGGAGTTGGCCTCGTGCAGACTCATATAGCACTTGCCGCTCACTGCCATGCACAGTGCTCCGTGGCAAAACATCTCGAGTCGCACAGGATTGCCATGCGGACCTGTGATGCCCTGCTCGGTGATACTCTTGTGGATGGCGGCTACCTGGTCTAAGTTCAGCTCACGGGCAAGAACCATGACGTCGGCAAACTGGGCATAATATTTCACTGCCTCGCGGTTGCTCACGTTGACCTGCGTTGAGATGTGGACTTCTACCCCAATGCTGCGTGCATAGAGGATAGTGGCCATATCGCTGGCAATGATGGCGGTGAGCTTGGCATCGCGTGCAGCATCGACAATGCGGTGCATATAGTCAATATCCTCATCATAGATGATGGTATTGACTGTGAGATAGGTTTTTATGTTGTGTTCATCGCACCAGCGGGCGATAGTGTGCAGGTCGTCGATAGAGAAGTTGACACTCGACTTGGAGCGCATGTTAAGGTTCTCTATACCAAAATATATGGCATCGGCACCACCTTGATGTGCCGCCACCAACGACTCCCACGACCCCACCGGTGCCATGATTTCAAAATCGCCGCGCGACATCGAGGGAATCGAGGATTGAGAATCAGTAATGGTTGTTGCTGCGCTATTTGAGAAATCTGAGCTATTCATTATCAATCATTCACTGAATCAATTCATGTTCATTGGTGAAATGCAGTTCGGTGCCGTCTTTCAACAGGAATGTGATGTCGCCATTCTTGATTTCACGGCTCATGAAAACAACACTCACGCCGGGATGGTTGTTGTTGAGATACATCTGGATTTTGCCTGGCACCATGCGCATGGGCACCTCGCTCTGGCGGCAATCAACTATCATCCAGTTTCCTTCCTTGTCAAACTCGATAGTAGCACCATTGTCGAGGGTCACGCAAGTGCGGTTTTTCATGTCCTTGCTTTTATACTTGACAGCTTTTGTCACAGTATTGCCCGTGAAATAGCTTGTTACTACTCTTTGTCCCAGGTCGGGCACTTTGTTGAAAGGAATCTCAACAATGTTGTCGTCGGCAAAGCACGAGAGCGACATAATGGCTATTGCTGCTAAAATGAGAAATTTCTTCATAGTTGTGTTATAATTGTTAAACTTGGTCGTAGTTATTTATTGATTTTGCTGAAGGAACATCCACCCTGGCACCCTCTAATTAGAAAGGATGGTGTGCCAGAGGTAATGACACACCATTGATGCTTGATACTCTTTTTGAAGTATGTCAAGAGTAATTTAGACAGTGAGAATTTCTTTTTCTTTGGAAGCGAAAACCTCGTCGATTTTCTTGAGGAACTTGTCGTGGAGCTTCTGAACTTTCTCCTCGCCGTCCTTCTGAGCATCCTCGGGCATACCGTCTTTTACGGCCTTTTTCAGGCTCTCGATCATCTCGCGGCGTGCGTTGCGCACACTCACCTTGGCTTTCTCGGTCTCCGACTTGGCATCCTTCACCAGCTGCTTGCGGCGCTCCTCGGTCAAGGGTGGGAAGTTGAGGCGGATGATCTCACCGTTGTTCTCGGGTGTGATGCCTATGTTGGAGTCGAGAATCGCTTTCTCGATAATCTTAATCATGGGCTTCTCCCATGGAGTGATGGTGATGCTGCGAGCATCGGGCACTGCTACGTTGGCCACGTTGGCGATGGGCATCATCGAGCCATAGTATTCCACCTTCACGGGATCGAGGATTTTGGGATTGGCCTTGCCGGCGCGCACACGCGACAGGGTCTCGTCGAGATAAGCCACAGCCTCGTTCATCTTTTTCTCGGCTGCATCAAGAAATGTTTTTACGTCTGCCATAATAGTATATATTTTAAGTTAGAAATATCGTATTTTTGAAAAACGTCACGAAAATATAAATTTTTTATCACCACTGCAAGAAAAATGCCAAAAAAGTGAATAATCAGTGCTCGTCCACTCAAGGTTTAATTGGTTCCATGTGCAGGGTGATGTGTGTGTCGTCGCCAAAACGCTCTTTGAGCTTATGCTCCACTCGGCTGGTGAGGTTGTGAGCATCGATGAGCGGCATGTTGCCGTCCATGCGGATGTGGGCCTCTACAGCGATGCGGTTGCCAATGCGACGAGTGCGCAGATTGTGGGGCTCGCTAATCTCGGGAAACGAGGTGATGATATCTTCTATTTCCTGCTCCGTGTCTTGAGGCAGAGAGCTCTCGGTGAGTTCGCCAATGCTTTTCTTCAACAGCTCTACTGCCACCTTCACGAGGAACAATCCCACAACAATCGAAGCAATGGGGTCGAGCACCGTCCATCGGTCTCCCAGCAAGATAGCACCTCCAATGCCTATGGCTGCTGCTATCGACGACAACGCGTCGCTGCGATGATGCCAAGCGTTGGCTATAACAGCCTGAGAGTTAAGCTTCTTGCCTTTATAGGCTGTGTATTGATAAAGCGCCTCTTTGACAACTATTGACAATAAAGCCGCCCACAATGCCATGGGTCCAGGTGCTTCAAGGCTTGCCCCACTTGCCCAGTCGATGAGCGAGAGCACCCCCGACACTATAATGCCCGTAGCTGCCGCCACTAAAGCGAGTCCAATGAAAAAAGTGGCAATAGTTTCGAATTTCCCGTGTCCGTAGTCGTGAGACGAGTCTTGTGGCTTGGCACTGACACTGACAAAGGCCAGCACAATAATGTCGGTAACAAAATCAGAGAGCGAGTGCACCGCGTCGGCAATCATCGCCGAGCTATGCCCCACAAGTCCCGCGATGAGTTTGCAAATCATCAGCGCGACATTTCCTGCACATCCCACAAGGGTCACTTTCTGTATTTCTCTCTCTCGTGTCATGAAAAATAATTGAATTTTAAATAAACCCCAATCATTTGAAAGTAAGGATTGAGCAATTTTCCAATGTTAGTTGTTGTGCTGCCTGCTGTAGCTGAGCCTGTGTGACGCCGAGGATGCAGTCGATGTTTTCCTGCAGCGTGCTCACGTCGTTGTAATACAAGAGCCCTCGCCCCGATGCCATAGCCGATACCTCCGAGCTATCGTTGGCAACGAGCATCTGTCCGCAATATTGTCGCTTGTAGGCATCGACACGCCGCTCGGTCATGGGCGATTGTGCAAGCGAGTCGATGGTGTTGGCGATAAGACGAAGGGCCTTCTTCAGCTTCTCGTGCTCACAACCCAAATAGATTTGTATCATTCCACAATCGGTGAAAGTAACCAACGACGATTCCACGGTGTAGACCAATCCACGCTTCTCACGCAGACTCACATTCAACAACGAGTTCATGCCTGGCCCACCCAGGATGTTGTTGAGCAAAGCAAATGCAAATCGCTGGTCGTCATACATGCCTGGAACCCTTGCACCCACGATGGTGTGCGACTGGTGAAGCCCCAAGTCTACCACTTTGCGCTGCGGCTCGATTGCGACAGGTGCTTTGCGCTTGATGCCCTTCTTGGCATGGGAGAGTATGCCGAAATATCGCTCGGCAAGACCAAACACCTTGTGAGACGGCGTGCTTCCAAGCGAGAAGAACACCATATTGCTGGGCACATACAAGCGCTTGAGCCAGTCGAGGCAATGGCCTGCCGTGAGCAGTCGCAGGTCTTTTTCCTCGCCCAGAATATTGTGCCCTAACTGACTGCCAGCGAGAAGCATATCCTCAAAGTCATCGTAGACTGCCTCGCTGGGTGCATCGCGATAGCTTGCCACCTCCTCGAGCACCACATCGAGCTCGGTCGAGAGTTCATGCTCGGGAAACACCGAGTTTTCTACAAGGTCTGCAAGAAGCTCCACAGCACGCTCGAGATGTTCAACAGGGAAGATGCAGTAGAGCATGGTGCTCTCCTTGGTAGTATAGGCATTCAACTCACCTCCCACCTGCTCCATGCGATTGTTGATGCGCGTCGAAGAGCGACGTTTTGTACCCTTGAAAATGGTGTGCTCGACAAAATGCGCCAAACCGTACTGTCCTTCCAGCTCATCGCGGCTGCCAGCATTCACTGCCAGTCCGCACCACCCCACCGGCGAGCTGCGATGCACATGAACCATGCGCAGCCCGTTGGGCAGAGTGTGAAGCGTTATATTTTCGTTGTTATTCATAGCTTTTACTAATTATCTTCTTTCTGTTCAATAATCATGAAACTCCTCTAAGGTTCGTGAATTATTAAATCCACAACATCATGGTTCCTGAAGCAGAAATGCCATATAAAGTGGCAAAGTCAAGATGCCTCCGCTTATTCCCACATTATAATTCCCTAATTTTATTGCTTTCGTAACGTGATATTTCTCAGGATGTTTCAATATTGTTTTGGTGCTTTTTACATTACCTGTGGATGATTTCACCTCTACGAGAGTTGCCTCTCCTTTATATCTTATGACAAAATCCACTTCGAGACCCGAAGATTTGCTGAAGTAATAAAGCTTACGATTCATCTTACTGAAGATATCGGCAATAAGATTCTCAAAAATTGCCCCTTTATAGCTCATTAAGTTTCCTTGCAATACTTTGAATTGCGTGCCATCTTCAAGCATCGACATAAAAAGCCCTGTATCAACCATATACACCTTGAAATGGTCATTGATGGCATTGCCGTCCAATGGTAGCTCTGTAATATGCAAATTGCGACAACGACAGATTATACCAGCATCTTCTACCCATTGCAGAGCATCAATATAATGAGCCGCTTTAGCGCCTTTTTTTATAACTGAATACTGGAATTTCTTGTTATCCTTGCTAAGCTGACGAGGTATCGACTCAAAAGCCTCTCTCAAGCGAGGCTTGTAGATATTCTCGGCATACTTCATCATATCGTCTTTATATTCATCGATAATAGCACGCTGCTGTCTTACCACACTGTTCATGTCGTGGGTTTGAAGAAATTCATTTACCACACGTGGCATACCGCCAACTATCGTGTATTGTAAAAGTAATTTCCTGAAACGTTCATGCAACACTTCGGGAACCGCCTCGACTTTATCAAGACAATTTCTCATTCTCGCAATCGCTTCGTCAGGCACGCCATTTGCCCACATGAACTCCTCAAAATCAAGAGGATACATATCCAACATCTCTTCATAACCTACGGGTACCGAATAATCATTATTACCACTCTTGTAGCCTTTAACGCCAAGCAGTGAACCTGTAGCGATGACATCGAATCGACCATCAAGATGGAAAAATTTGAGTGACATTCTCGCCTGAGGACACTCCTGAATTTCATCGAGTATCAAGCACGTCTCGCCTGCCACGAAAAAAGAACCATTAATCGTCGAGGTGATTCCCATTATCAGGTCATCAACCTTTCTAAAATGCTTGAAAGCAATGACGGCATCCTCGTCATCTACAAAATTCACATAGACCACATGTCTGTAGTGCTCACGAGCAAATTTCAGCACCGAAAAAGTCTTGCCACACTGACGACACCCCTTAACGACAAGAGGTAGATGATCAGACTTGCGTTTCCAATCATTTAGGCCTTTCTCTATTTTTCTCCTGAGTATCTGCATCTTAATCAACCAATCGGGTATTATGTGCCATTTTTTCAAGCGACTTTTTGAAATGTCACGCCACTTTTTCAAGCGACTTTTTGAAATGTCATGCCACTTTTTCTAAAAAATTTCTGCAAAAATATAAGAATATATCAGAAAAAACAAGTTTTATTCCCCAAAAACAATATTAACTACCCACTTTTTTCTTAACACTTAAAGCTACATTCTCGTGTCGACATGGATGATGTTCTGGACGAACATGAGGTCGCGAATTTCATCGCGGTTGATTATCATGTCGTCGTAGCGCTTGTTCTCGCTGCGGAGTATCACCATGCCAGGATTGTCGTGACGGCGTATGTACTTGACCATGCGGTAGTCGTCGAGGATGACGACATAAATCTGCCCCCAGAAGATTTGCCGCAAGTTGGTGAGCTCGCGCACGGCTATATAGTCGCCATTGCGAATCACCGGGCTCATCGAGTCGCCGCTGACGCGCACAATGCGGCACTGAGTGCTTGTCATGTCGGGCAGGTCCACAAAGCCCACAATCTGGTCGTCGGTAAACATGCGTGCCTGGGGCATGTAGCCTGCAGTGACGTCGATATCGTAGACAGGCGTGCCACGCTTGGCCGCTGCTACCGAAGGCTCGGTGACAATGCGCGACTCGGGCACAGTGACCAGCTGCTGTGGCTGTTGTTTGGCAAAAGGCAGGTCCTCGCCAGTCTCAAGCCATTGCTTCGACACTCCAAGGTTTACCACAATCTTGTTTATCAACGCCTCGCTCATGGCAAGACGTCCGTTGAGGTATTTCGACAGGTTAGATGTGTCGATATCTATCTTTTGAGCAAAATCTACCTGACGGTAGTTCAACTCCTTCATCAAGAACTTAATGCGTTCGGCAACTGCGTTGTTATCCATAGAAAGAATCTTTTATCGTGATTGACGTGGCAAATTTACCACAAAATTGGCAAATTACCAAATTTTCAGACAAATAGTTGAACTGCATTTTGATTCCACGGCTACTTACGACAGAAAACACCAGGCGAGCATCACTGTGCCCGCCTGGATGAATATCTTGAAAAAAGTAGGTGAGACTATTTCGCTACTTTCTCGAGGCGCTTGAGCATTGCAAACATGAAGATTGCTGCAATGATACACAAGGCGATGAGAATTGCCCAGTTGCACATGAGAGGTATTTTTTTCCACAACATTGATGGAATAGAACTCAAGTAGTTACCTATAGCAGTAGCCACAAACCAGCCTCCCATCATAAGACCCTTGTATTTTGGTGGTGCGACTTTCGACACGAAGCTGATGCCCATAGGCGATAGGAACAACTCGGCAATAGTGAGAGTGAAGTAGGTGCCGATGAGCCACGATGGCGAGAGAATGCTTTGGGTATTATCACCTAAGTCCATAGGAGATGTCAATCCAATAGAAGCAAGAGTTATGACACCAAATCCCACTGCCGCCAAGAGCATACCCCAGGCAATGCGAGCAGGAGCGCTAATAGCATGATTGCGCGCTGCCAGGACACCGAAGAAGAGGATGCTGAACGGTGTGAGAGCCACTACAAAGAATGGGTTGAACTGCTGGAAATCACTGGGTTGAGCCATGGTCGGGTTGTCCATTCCCAAGAATAAAACTATCGCCAAAGCCACAAGTGCCACTGTAGATACTCCACAAATGATGCGAGTCTTCTTCAGCTTGCTTTGGAAAGTTGCAAAACCAGTGTAAACAGCCAGCGCAATTAATGCCAAAGAGAAAATGTTGAACCAGATGCGCATGCCTCCCGAGATAGAGAGATTGGTATATTTCTTGGCGAAGAAAGTGAGCGCCGAACCGTTCTGATGGAAAGCCATCCAGAAGAAGATAACAACGGCAAACACAAGCAACAGGGCTGTGATACGCTCTTTGGTCTGAGCTGGAGTGAGTTCTTCAACAGTAGCATTATCTTCTTTAGCCTGCTTTGCAGTCTTCATAGCGTCTTTGAACCAGCTCTTGCAAGCGAAATAGATAACAGCACTCAATACAAGCGAAACACAAGCTACTCCGAAGCACAGTCCGTAACCTCCATAAAGGGCTTGGAGGTAGTCGGGCGAGAAGTTGGCGGCATCGTAGGTGAAGCCATAGTTGCTAAGATATTGATTAGTAATCCACTTTGCCATAGATGGTGCAAACATGGCGCCAATGTTGATAGCCATGTAGAATAGTGAGAATGCATCGTCACGGCGGTCGGCATATTTGGGATTATCGTAAAGGTTACCAATCATTACCTGCAAGTTGCCTTTAAACAAACCTGTACCGAGAGACACACATGCCAGACCGGCATACATGGTTATTTCTCCCACCGTGTCGGCTGCTGTGGGTATCGCAAGTCCTAAGTATCCCAAGAACATTGTAAACATACCAACGGTAACACACTTGCCGTATCCGATTTTGTCGGCAAGCATACCACCGAAAAGCGGCGCAAAGTAAACTACTGCAAGAAAAATAGCATATACTTGTCCTGCATGAGCCTCGCTCCATCCAAATTTCGCTTGCATAAACAAGGCAAAAATCGCAAGCATAGTGTAGTAGCCAAAGCGTTCGCCAGTGTTGGCAAGCGCAAGGGCATACAAGCCTTTAGGTTGATTTCTGAACATGGGTTATTTTTTGTTTTTAGTTATTTGTTGCGATGGCATCGCAACATACAGAGAACATAAAGTTGTTGTTAAAATTAAAAAGGCGAGGGGTTGATATTGTTCAGCCCCTCGGCCTTTATGGTATTATAAATAATTACTATTTAGTAACTCGTTCGAGCCATTTTACCATTCCAAGCATCACGCACATCGAGATGAGGCAGAAAGCAGCAAATACTGCCCAGCACTGCCACTGATGTGGGAACTTATTGAGCATTGTCACACCTAAGGCAATGAAAAGGTTGCCTACTGCTGTAGCTGTCAGCCACCAACCTTGGCACACGCCTTGCAAGTGGGTGGGAGCCACCTTAGAAACGAATGACAAACCGAGTGGAGAAATAAACAACTCTGAAACGGTAAGGAAGAAATAGGTGACAATCAGTACCCATGGACCTGCCTTCATTGATTCCTTCATGGCTTCGGGCAGACTCTTGAATTCGGTACCCGAGGGGAAACCATTGTTGGCTGCGATTACGATGAGGAAGATGTAGGCACTAGCTGCCAAAAACATACCAAATGCAATCTTGCGAGGAGTAGAGATTTCTTTGCCTTTACGTGCCAATGAAGCAAAAATCATCATAATGATAGGTGTGAGCACAATCACAAAGAATGGGTTGATGCATTGCCATATTTCAGGAGCAATTGAGCTGGTGTTACAGAAGTCGCGGGCAAATACCGACAGCGACTGACCATTCTGGTGGAACGAGAACCAGAAGAATACAGCTACGCCAAGCACTGCAAACAAAGCATACATGCGCTGCTTAATCTCCTTAGCATCGGCAGTTACTTCTTCCTTGCTAACTGTTGTTGCTTCTTTAATTTTCTTCACAGGGTTAGGCAGAGATTTGCGAGTAGCCACGAAAATGAAGAATGATATCAACATTGCTACAGCCGATGCAATAAACGAGTAGTGCACACCAGTGTTGAAACTTTCAAGATAGTTAGTGCAGAAAGTTGCCATGTCACCCACCTGGCCTCCATTTAAAACTGAACCCTGAGCAAGAGTGGTGAGGTTCTGCATGTCGTCGCCTTTAAGCGTTCCCTCGATGAAGCCGTGGCACAAGCGAGGAAGGTCGGCATTATAGATGAATCCATCCATCTTAAGCAATGCGCTGCGCAGCAATGGCGCAACGAAAGGCGCAATCACACCGCCAATATTGATGAACACATAGAAAATTTGGAAGCCACTGTCACGACGCGACTTGGCAATTGCAAGTTCCTCGGGACCCTTCTTTGCAGCTTCGGCCTCAAAGTTATCATATAGTTGGCCCACAATAGCTTGAAGGTTACCCTTGAACAAACCATTACCAGAAGCAATGAGCAAGAGTGCAAAACAGGTTAACACGAGAATCCATGTGGGAACCGAGCCTGGGTTGCCTCCAAACACGGGAACCGACAGAATTAAATAGCCCGTAGCCATAACAATAAGGCCTAACATGATTATGCCTTTGTAATTCTGTAACCTATCGGCTAGTATTCCACCAGGAAGGCTAAGAACGTAAATGAGGAAATAGAACACGGCATAAATCCAGCCAGCAGCGTCATCGCTGATGCCAAACTTTGAGCACAAGAACAGCAGTAACACTGCATTCATGATGTAATAGCCAAAACGCTCGCCCATGTTAGACAAAGCTGCTGAAATAAGGCCCTTTGGGTGTTTTTTTCTTGCCTCAATTAAATAGTAAATGAGGAAAGGCAGTACAACAATTAATATCGCAATAAGCATAAACACCATGCGATTGTTGTTCCATAAATCTAGTAACATAGTCAGTTTATTTATTAATGGTTAAAAATTTATTGCTTTACATTTGATGGTAAACTCATCGATTGCTGCCGTTGGCTAGCTACTTTTTCATTGTGAAGGCCATAGCGTAGGCTTTCATGTTTTTGAGCATGGAGAGGAGGCCGTTGCTGCGTGTGGGCGAGAGGTGGTCGCGCAGGCCAATGCGGTCGATGAAGTAGAGGTCGGCGTCGACTATATCTTGCGGTTTCTGGCCGCTGAGCACGCGTATGAGCAACGCCACGATGCCCTTGACGATGATGGCGTCGCTGTCGGCGCGATAGGTCACCACCCCATCACTGTATTGTGCGTCGAGCCACAGGCGGCTCTGGCATCCGTCAATGAGGTTGTCGGGGGTCTTCTGGCTCTCGTCGAGCGCGTCGAGTCCGTTTCCCAGCTCAATGATGTAGGCATAACGGTCCATCCAGTCGTCCATGTCACTGAACTCGTCGATTATCTCGTCTTGAATTTTGTTGATTTCAGTCATTTATATATATAATATGTGTATAAATCGGTCAAAGTTAGTCATAATTTTGCTTTCTCACAAGATTTCACATTAAAAAAGTACTTTTCACCCATTTTGTCACCTTAATACCCAAGCCCATAAATTGCCAGCTAAGTAGAGTAATAAATAATAGATAAACCCAAATAAAAAAACGGCAGGCACCACGTGACTAAAGATGCCTGTCGCTTTTTATGATTAATTATATCTATATCGGGTATAGATTAGTTGTCGCCGTTAAGGAGGATGTTGTAAACATAGGTTACATCGCCAGTGGTGATATCACCGTCTTTGTTCTGGTCGCCGTTAACGATAGCGCTGTCGTCATCGTTGAGCAGCCAGTTGTAAAGAGCAGTAATGTCGGCGCTGGTAACGAAGCCGTCACCGTTCACATCACCGTCAACAACGTTGATGGGCTCGTCGTCCTCTTCTACCCACATGCAAGAGAATGAGAAGCGGTTGTCGATTTTTGCAATGCGAGTGGTCTCACCAGTGGTGAGGTCAACCTCATAGAGAGCAGTGTCGTACTTGCCGTTGTTCAACCAGTTGTTGTCGGACAGTGGAGCCCAGTTGCCATAGTCGTTATAGCCCATGCCACTGTTTACAAAACCGTTCCAGTACATCTTGTTAGGATCCTTCATGCTGAAGCAAGCGCTCTGACGCTTAGCCTGCGAGCAGTAACCAGTAGCACCAAAGTCATTCAGAATGAGACCAGAAGCGAGGTCAAACTCAATCACGTGAGCACCAGTGAGGTTGCCATCAATGTCATAGAACTTGCCGTCCTCACCCTCATAACCAGCAGTTGAGCCGGCAGTCATAGCAAATGCGCGGCCCTCGCTGTTGATAGCGAAGGTAACGAAGTTTTCGTAGTAGAGACCTGGAGTAATGGGGGTTACAGCCATATTGTCGAGGTCGATGGTGCAGATTGCATAACCAGAGTCGATGCTGTCGCCAAAGAAGTCGGGATCGTTGATAATCTCATCGGGAAGCTGAACGTCGGTGAGATAGAACAAGCCGTAAACCTTGTTGTCCTTGGGGTTCACGCACATACCAGCGCTCTCGAGCCATTCGCTCTTAGCATGGTACTCGTTAGGAGAGTTGAGCAGGTCGCCAGTCTCGGCGTTCCACTTGCGCACTACAAAGCGCTCGTTGTCCTCTACCTCGTCGCCCGAGCGAGAAGTTACGGTAACAATGCGGTCGCCAGCTTTCACTGCACCCGAGTTGCCAAACATAAGGTTGAAATTGTTGGCCCAAAGAGCCATAGCATCATTGGTGAATTGACCATTTGAATAGAAGTCGCTAACAACTACAGCGGGCTCCTTCTCAGGAGTGGTAACTGTGTTGCCCTCAACCTCCATAGCATAGATACCGTTCTCTACTACGAAGATGGCCTTGCCAAGAGTGCTGTTCCAGCCCACATAAGTGCTGTACCAGTGGTCGGCATGGTCGTCATAACGGTTGTTGTTGTAAACTCCTTTAATTTTGATTGGGTCGGCATTGGCCGTGAGGCATAAGGCCAGCATAGCAAGTGCTACAAGTGTAAATTTCTTTGTCATAGAAGATAAATTAGTTATTAAAAAAATATAATGTGATAAGGGTTTACTTGTTAAGGCTTTATCAACAAAAAAGAACTATTAATCTCATTTTGTTTTCGGGACACAAAGTAAAGCATAATTATTCAACCATGCAAGAAAAGAGAGTAAAAAGAGCCCAAAAGGCTATTTCTTCACCTTTTTAAAATATAATTTCTTGATTTTTCTCACGCCTTCTCCCAGCAAAATCACCGGCGAGGTCGCCACAAAGATAAACATCCAGTCTTGCACATCGATGGGCTCGACATTGAACATGGCTCCTCCCACGTTGACAATGAGCAGTTGCCCCACAAAGATGAGTAATGCTATAAACACAAATCCCTTGCAGTTTTTAAGCCTTAATGCCGAATAGGCCGACCTATAGGCACGCGCATTGAACAGATTCCAGAACTGTATCATCACAAACGTGGTGAAGAACAGAGCGCTCTCATAGGGAGTTATGGCATGCCGCGGAGCTTTTATATAACTGCCGCTAACCAGCATTTTCCACAAGTCTTCAAGACTATTTATCGTCCTCAAGTCGCAATGCTTGATGACATAGAACAGAGCTATCAGAACGGCACTAAACAACAAGCCTGCCCAGAGAATCTGACTAACCATGTGTTTGTCGATAATAAATGCCTGACGGTCACGAGGTTTTTGACGCATCAAACTCTTGTTAGGAGGCAGCGACGACAGTGCCATTGCAGCAAAGGTGTCCATGATAAGATTCACCCAAAGCATCTGAGTGACAGTGAGCGGAGCATCGGTATCCATGAAGGCACCAGCAAGAACCACTAAACATGCCGCCACATTAACTGTGAGTTGGAAAAGAAGGAATCGCTGAATGTTGCGATACAGCGAGCGTCCCCACATGACAGCATTTCCAATGCTGGCAAACGAGTTGTCGATAATAGTGATATCGCTGGCCTCCTTGGCGACACTTGTGCCATCGCCCATCGAGAGACCCACATGAGCCGCTTTGAGCGCTGGGGCGTCGTTGGTGCCATCGCCGGTTACTGCCACCACTTGATTGCATCGCTGCAGTGCCTCGACAACCCTTTTCTTGTCGTGAGGTCGTGAACGCGCAATGATTTTCAGGTCCATCACCACCGAGTCGAGTTCCTCATCGCTCATCGCCTCAATCTCGGGTCCGGTGGCTATGTTTCGACTGCCGTCGGAATCATCGTTCCAGAGGCCTATCTGCCGCCCTATCTCCTTGGCAGTGCCCGCAGTATCGCCAGTGATAATCTTCACCATAATACCAGCTTTCAAGCACTCCTCTATTGCCGCTGGTACATCGTCACGCACTGGGTCGGCTATAGCCACATATCCCAAGAATAAGAGATTGTCGACTACCACTTTATTGTCCTGAATAGGCTCCTCACCAGGTTCCAGCACTTTATAGGCAAATCCCAATGTGCGCATCGCCTTGCTCTGGTAAGCCATGATATCGTCACGCAAAGTGCCCTCGTCAATATCACCATCGATACCGTCACACATGCCAAAGACTATCTCGGGAGCACCTTTTACATACAGGACATTCCTTTCCAGTGCCTCACTCCACACCACCGTAGCCATGAACTTGCGCTCGGTAGAGAAAGGAACATCGGCAACCACCTCACAGTACTCTCTCACGCCCAAGTAGTCCACGCCCTGGTTCTTGAGCCATAGCAACAGTGCCCCCTCGGTGGGATTTCCCAGCACTTCGGTCCGTGCCGTCGACTCTTCGGTCGAGAGGTGGGCGGTAGAGTTCACAGCAATGCTCTCACTCACTATTATCGCCTGCTGGTCGTCATAAAGCCATCCGCCTCTAATTCCATAGAAGCAAGCATAATGCACACGCATCTGGTTTTGAGTGAGAGTACCGGTCTTGTCGGTACATATAACTGTTGCAGCGCCCATTGTCTCACAGGCGTGCATGCGTCGCACTAAGTTGTTGGTCTTGAGCATTCGTCGCATGCTGTAGGCAAGACTCAGCGTTACCGCCATGGGCAATCCCTCGGGTACCGCCACAACAACAAGAGTCACTGCCATCATGAAGCTCTGCAACAGGAAGGTGACAAAATCGAGGTCGAAAGCTGCATTGGGGGTGTTGATGAAATAGGCCAAAATCCTTCCCACTATCACAAGGCCGGCAATGATGTAGCTCATGCGTGAGATCAACTTGCCAAGTCCGTCGAGTTGCTCGTTGAGCGGAGTTTTGACGCTCGAGTCGATTTGCGCGCTCTCCATCACCTTTCCATTCTCGGTAGCGTCACCCACTGCCGTCACCTGGGCTATACCGTGTCCTTCAATCACCTTGGTGGCTTTAAGAACATGGTTGCTGGGATAGGTGGCCTGCGGGTCAAAGAGGGCCTCGTCGGTAGTCTTGCTGCATTGCGGTTCACCCGTGAGCGACGACTCATCAACCCTGAGCGAGTTGGCCTCGAGCAGGGTGGCGTCGGCAGGCACCTCTTCGCCTGTGTTGAGCATCACCACATCGCCAACCACGACCTCACGGCGCGCAATTTTCTTGACCTTTCCGTTTCTTATAACCTGAACGGGCTCGTCGTCATTAACCTTGTTGAGGATGGAAAATTCCTTCTCGGCCTTATATTCAAAGATGAATGCAAGACCAGTGGCAAGGATGATAGCCACAAAAATTCCAATGGGCTCATAGAACACCATGGATCCCTTGTGAAGTCCATAATACTCATAGAAAGAAATACCCACCGATAGCACACCTGCAATCAACAGAATCACGATGAGTGGATCCTGGAATTTTTCCAAGAGCTTCTTCCACCATGGTTCCTTATCGACGGGTGTGAGGACATTGGCCCCATAACGATTGCGGCTCGAGAGAACCTGCTCGTCGGTCAGTCCTATGTATAGATGTTGTTTCGCCATGAAAGACAACAGAAATCAATTATTTGATGTCACAAAATTAATCAACACTATTCATTGGTGCAAAAAATATGCCAAAAAACAATGCCGATAAAAGCCTCATTTTTTTACACAAATATAAAAAGAAAGAGCGAATAGTGCCGAAGCACATCTTCGCTCTTCTCCTCTCTCCACTTGCGGTGCGTACAGGACTCGAACCAGCGACCTCCTGCGTGACAGGCAGGCATTCTAACCAACTGAACTAACGCACCGTGTCGAAATTGCGGTGCAAAGTTACATACATTTTTTTAACTGACAAAATTTTTTTTCCATTTTTTTTCAAAAAATCTAAAAAAGAGGCCCGAAAATCAGCAGCTATTACAAACTATAGGCGATAATTAGTAGTGTGCAGACCAGCGACAACATAAATATTCAAAAAACTATCATTATTTTGCTACTAAAAGAAGTAGTTTTAACGAAAAAGTTTAAAAAATCAATCTAATTATTTGGAAATTATACCATTATACTTTTATTTTGCGTTGAGTATTTGCAACTTATTAACAATAACATTATATGACTAACACCAGTAAAGACTTAACGGTGCGAGAACGTGAAGTTCTGAAGTTTCTTGTTGAGGGTATGAGCAGTAGGGAAATAGCCGAGAAACTATACATCTCTATAAATACTGTTCAGTATCACCGCAAGCAATTGTTGCACAAGACTGACTCGCGCAACGTTGCCGAACTAATAGGCAAGGCCTATAGGTTAAGGTTGATTGATTTTGATTGATGATATTTGAATCATCGCGTTTTCTAATCCTACTACCACCATTCCAAACTCTGGAATGGTTTTTTGTGCCCGGTGTTAAAGTCTTTAAAGGTATTAAACCTATCATTTAGTGTGAGCCAAGCGTGTCAACCGACCCAGCCACAACGCTGCTTCAATCAACACTTAAAACTTACTACTTGGCACTTACTTGCTAATACATCGACAGCTTGAAATCCTTGATAATCTGCGCAAATTGAGGATTTCTGTTGCGCATGTCTTCGATGATTTCCCTGTCGGTTTTTGCCATTGCCGTGACATCTCTCTCCGACAGCTTGATGTCCAGAGCCACCATGTCGTTGCCCACGGCATCGCGCAAGAACTGCATGAGCTTGGTCATGTTGCTGCTGATTGCTTCGACCTGGGCATTGTTCTCCACTTCTATTTGATAGGTGTTGTCATCAATCTTTTGTGGCACGGAGTTCCGCATGGCGCTGAGAAGAATTATCTCACCAGGATTTTGTTCAATATACTGGTTCCATGCAGCCACAAATTGCTCGGGAGAGAAACTGCCCGTGCGCACAGTGGCAGCCTGAGACGGAGCAGCTGGAGCAGCACCTGCTGCAGGAGTGGGCGATGGCTTGTTGATGAGAATGCGTGGAGCCGAGACCGACATGCGGCTTGGACCAGGCTGACTGGTTGCACCAGTACGAGCTACCGATGGCTGAGCAGGGGCCACCGAAGGCTGCGACACACTGCGAGGTGCCTGCTGAGTCGCCTGCCGAAGCACCTGTTGGGATGGGGTTGGCTGGGGTGCAGGTTGAGCAGCTGGCTGGGCTTGCTGCTGTGCCGGGGCATTAGATGTGGGTGCCTTGCCTTGTGATGATTCTACCCGCTTCACTGTGGGCGGTGCTGGCTGCTGGACAGGAGTACCACCCATCACTTGACACAACTTGATGAGAGTGAGTTCTACCACAAACTGCTTATTGCTTGTCTCGCGGTATTGAAGGTCACAGGTGTTACACAAATCCATCGCCATATAGAAAAATCGTGGGTTGAAAGCCGCCGCCTGCTTCACATGCTGCTGGGCAATGTCGTTGTTCATCTCGAGCAAGCCCACAGTCAGTGGAGTGCTCGCTACCATCAGGTCGCGCAGGTGCTGAGCCAGTCCGTTAATAAAAAACAGAGAGTCAAAACCCTTGTCGCGTATCTCCTTATAGATCAACAGAGCCTGTGGTACATCGCCAACGAGGAAGGTCTGGTCAAGGCGGAAGTAGTAGTCATAATCGAGAACATTAAGGTTCTCGATAGTGCTCTGGTAGGTGATATTGCCATCGCTCGACGCCAACACCTGGTCATAGATTGAGAGTGCGTCACGCATGGCACCATCGGCCTTCTGTGCTATCACATTAAGAGCTGCTGGCTCGGCGGTAACGCCCTTGTCTTGACAGATGTACTGCAGCTGCTCGACAATATCGGGGACCGTGATGCGTGCAAAGTCATAAATCTGGCAGCGTGACAAGATGGTGGGGATAATCTTCTGCTTCTCGGTAGTGGCAAGAATGAAGATGGCATACTCGGGTGGCTCTTCAAGGGTCTTGAGGAACGCATTGAACGCCGCCTGCGACAGCATGTGAACCTCGTCGATGATGAACACACGATAACGGCCCACCTGGGGCGGCACACGCACCTGATCGGTGAGATTGCGTATTTCATCCACCGAGTTGTTGCTGGCGGCATCGAGCTCCAGGATGTTGTAGGAGCGTTGCTCGTTGAATGCTTTGCACGACTCGCACTCGTTGCATGGCTCACCGTCGGGCGTGAGATGCTCGCAGTTGATGGCCTTGGCAAAGATGCGCGCGCAGGTGGTCTTTCCCACTCCACGAGGCCCGCAAAACAGATAGGCATGCGCCAGTTGTTCGTTCTTGATAGCAGTCTTGAGGGTGTGTGTCAAGGCCTTCTGGCCCACCACAGTCGCAAAAGTCGACGGACGGTACTTTCGTGCCGATACTATGTAATTCTCGCTCATAAGGTGCAATTATTGTTTAATTTCCTGGAGTGCTGAACTTCCATTTTCTTTCAGTCTACAAAGATAATATTTTTACTCCAATTTCACACCACACGATATTTTTTTTTGAAAAAAGTTGGTTTCTATTGTAACAATTTCATTTACCTTTACGTCATGATTAATGAACGGACAAATTATTCACACTAAAAACAATAATAATGAAGAAAATTTTAATTTTAGCCTTTATGGCTTTGGCGATGGCAACAGCCCACGCAATTACAGTAGATGATGTGTTCAACGCTTTTCCCGATGCCGACAATGTGGAGAAAGTGAATCTCGACAAGGACATGTTGAAGATGATGGATGGCAAGATGCCAGGTAATGTAAAGGACATCAATGCATTGAGAGTAGTCAATATAAAAGATCCAACAGCCCAGCAGTTTAGCGTTGCACGAAAATTCTTAGATGCTGAGATTGAAGGCATGGATCTCATTCTCGATGTTAATGAGCACGGCGAGGTGTCGATCTACGCAAGCACGTCGGGCGACGTTGCCACCAAGCTGCTCATCATTGTTGTCAATGACCGCGATAACTACAGCGAGGCGGTGGTTGTGTACATTGACGGCAAAATCAACATTGGAGATATAGGCAATTTGGTAAAATTAGGCAATTGATTAGGGTTAATTTATCACGATGAACGCTACCGAGTTTAAACAGCAACTGCTGCCGCTCAACGCCAGCCTCTACCGCATGGCTTTCAAGCTAATGGGCAACGAGGACGACGCCAAGGATGTGGTGCAGGATGCCTACCTTAAACTCTGGAAAATGCGCGACAATATAACCGCCGTTGACAATCAGCTCGCCTACTGCCTCACTATCGTCAAGAACATGTGCCTCGACCGTCACCGAGCGGCATCGCTCAAGGTCGTCGACAAGCCACCCGAGGAACTGCCCATAGCGGGCGATGACAACGCCTCACGGCACATAGAGCAACAACAGACCACCCAACTGCTCAACCGTTGCCTGGCACGCCTGCCGGCACAGCAGCAACAAGTGCTGCGAATGCGCGACCTGGCGGGATGCTCAATGCAGGAGATAGAGAAAGTCACAGGCCTCACGGCAGTAAACGCAAGAGTGCTACTGAGCCGGGCAAGAAAATCACTGAGAAACCAATTTCTAAAACACCAATCATCATGAACAAGAATGAAATAGACCAATTGCTGAGCAAGTACTACCGCGGCGAGACATCTCTCGACGAGGAGCTGCAGCTTCGCAATGTCCTCAGCGACGACAGCGTCGATGCCTTGCTCATGAAAGAGCTCGAAGGTGTTGACAACGAGATTGAGGTACCTGCCGACTTGGAATCAAATCTCAGCGACTTAATCGACCAGTGGGATGACGACGAGCGGCAAGAGGCAAAAATCGCTCCATCGATGTGGCGACGCACATCGTGGTGGGCAGCAGCGGCAAGCGTGGCAGTGCTGGCGGTGGCTGGTTACTGGTTCATGCGCAACCATTCAAAACTGAATACAGGCGACACGCCTCCCGTTATTGCCAAAGTGGAGAAAACCATCCCTCAAGACAATGCTGGCGTTGAGAAACCCAAGCCACCGGTTGATGACGCGGTCACGCTACCACAGCAAGAATGTCAACTTGCCGTTGACGAGTCACGCAAGAGCAATAGGCCGGCAAGGGTTTCTCGACCTCAGGAAGTTGCACGACGGGCATCGCATCTTGCGCAAAACTCTACTGACGAAATCCTCTCGCCCGAAGATGAGAGCGCTGCTCTCGCTGCCCTCGAGAAGTTCTCGACAACTCTCAACAAGGGCATGGATCAGCTCAACAATGCCGGCGAGAAAATAGATAATATCAACAACACTATTAAGCAATTATTATAAAAAATCATGAAAAAGACCATTTCTATACTACTTCTCATGCTCATGGTGAGCATGGTGGCAAGCGCACAGGACTCGTTTGCCAAGCAATTCAAAGGTAAAGACGGATTTGCTTGCGTCACAATTGGCAAGGCGGCAATGAAGATGATGTCGCAAAAAGGCAAGCTCGGTCGCGAAGGATTCAGCGGCAAGATCTTGATGGGCAATTTTGCCGACAAGGTCGACCGACTCGAAATCGTCGCGGCAAGCACACCCGAAGCCTCGCATGAACTGTTGTCAGCCTGTCACAAACTCATTGAGGGCGAAGGTTTTGAGAGCGTTATCGATGTGGATGAAAATGGCAACCAGGCTTCAATCTACGCTAAGATTGACGAATCGGCACAATTCACCTCTGACGAAGGCAAGAACGTGTTCCTGCTACTCGCTCAAGACGAGCAGACCTCGGTCATCATCATCTACGGCACCATGACCCTCGACGACCTTCAAGGCATCACCGGCGGCAACTAATTAGCGAAGCTGGCCATTGAAACGTAGAGGAAAATGTCCTTAATAAAAAACATCCCTCGTGAGCTAAGTGCCCATAAGGGATGTTTCATTGCGGTGCGTACAGGACTCGAACCAGCGACCTCCTGCGTGACAGGCAGGCATTCTAACCAACTGAACTAACGCACCGTTCAGCAGCAGTCATTTCCCTGACTTTTGCGCTGCAAAGATATATCAAATTTCTCAATTACCAAAAAAACACCCGTTTTTTCTCAAAAAAAACATGTTAATAACTCTCGGCATCGTTAGGGAAGAGGCCTTTTTTCACGTCCTCGACATAGTGATTCACCGAGTCGATGATTTGCTCGCCCAGATTGTTGTAGTGACGCAGGAACTTGGGTTTGAAGCCCATGTTCATGCCCAGCATGTCTTGGATCACGAGCACCTGGCCGTCACAACCCACACCGGCGCCAATGCCAATGGTGGGGATGCCTATCGCCTCGGTCACGCGCTTGGCGAGGGCGGCGGGAATCTTCTCAAGCACTACGGCATAGCAGCCTATCTCCTCAAGCATGCGGGCATCGTCAATCAGCTTTTGAGCCTCGGCCTCCTCTTGGGCACGCAGGGCATAGGTGCCAAACTGGTAGATTGACTGAGGCGTCAAGCCCAGGTGACCACACACGGGAATGCCGGCGCGGATTATTAACTCAAGGGCCTCCCTTATCTCGCTGCCACCCTCACATTTCACCGAGTCGATGCCGGTGCTCTGAATCAGGCGCACGGCATTCTCCTGGGCCTTGTAGGGGTCGCCCTGATAGGTGCCGAATGGCATGTCGATGCAGGTGATGGCGCGCTTGCAGGCACGTGCCACGGTGCGGCCATAGACTATCATGTCGTCGAGCGTGATGGGCACCGTCGTGGCGTTGCCCTGCATCACATTCGACGCACTGTCGCCCACATGAATCATGTCGATGCCACCCTGCTCCACCAGCGAGGCGATGGTGTAGTCATAGGAAGTCAGTACTGCTATCTTCTCACCAGTGCGCTTCATCTCACGGATGCGCTTGGTGGTAATCTTCTTATTGTCACTAACTAAATAAGCCATAACTTAAGTATTAAGTGTAAAGTGTTAAGTTCAATCCACGGTCTCCCTTCTCTATCTCTTATCACGATAGCCGAGACGCAGGCGCAAAAGTACAAGTTTTTTTTAGAAAAAAAGGAATATTTCATGAAAAAGAGCAAAATGTGATGACGAAATCGCCAAGAAATCGCCAAGAACATCATTTGGAAGAAGAGTGCTACCCATGAGTACATTATTGAAACACAATTATTGAATAAATTGGTTTTTATTTTTTTGTTTAAAATTAATGGCGTATATTTGCACGCTTTTATGAGAAAACCCAACTTATGGAAGTCATTAATAAACCAATAATTTATTTTTTAACCTTTTAACCACAACTATTATTTTATGGTAAAAAAAAGATTCTATGTCCTGCTGATGCTCTGCATGAGTTTTGGATTGCTTGCGCAAGCTGCTCCAATCTCACAAGAACAAGCTCGTAAGGAGGCCTCCAATTTCCTGCTTAACAAGCAGGCTTCCAACCAAAGTCTAAAACCTGTTGCCCTGAGCAACAGCATGCTAAAGGCAGGAAATCAAGCTGCCTACTACATTTTCAACGTTGGCAACAACCAGGGTTTCGTTATCGTCTCGGGTGATGACCGCATCAACCCCATCCTGGGTTATAGCAACGAAGGCTACTTCGATGAGGCCAAGGCTCCTTCAAACATGAAGAACTGGCTCAATGAGTATGCCCAGCAAATCGCTCTTCTCGACCAAATTCCCGCCGACAAATTGGCTAAAGCCATTGCAGCCCCCAAGGCCGAGAACACCGTCGACACCCGCAACTCTATCGCTCCCCTGATCACCACCAAGTGGGACCAGGCTACTCCCTACTGGAACGAGTGCCCACAATTCATGAACAGCGACAACGAGGAAGACGGCTACGAGCTCGCCTACACCGGCTGTGTGGCAACCTCAATGTCGCAGCTGATGAACTTCTACAAATATCCCGAGCAGACCTCGCAGGTGATTCCCGCCTATAGCTTCACCTATAGCGATGGCAACTACAACTACTCTACCGTTGATATGCCCGAGCTGCCCATCACCACCTTTGACTGGGCTCACATGCGCGACACCTACACCGGTGCCGAGGACGAGGTCTACACCAGCGCTGTGGCTCACCTCATGTTCTACGTGGGCTGCGCCCTGAAGTCGCAATATGGCGTGAGTGCCACCGGTGCCTACACCGACGACATTCCCAAGGCATTTGGCATCTTTGGCTACGGCTCTAAGCTCGCCTATCGCAACGACTACACTCAAGAGGTGTGGGACAACATGGTCTACCAAGAGCTCGCCGCTGGCCGACCCATGATCTATAACGGCACAGCAGGCAGTGGCGGTGGACATTCGTTCATCTGCGACGGCTATGAATATGGCAACTACTTCCACATCAACTGGGGTTGGGGTGGCATGGGCAATGGCTACTTCCAACTCGCGATCATGAACCCCTATGCCAGCGGCATTGGCGGCTCGTCGAGCGCCGAGGGCTACAACATGAAGCAAAACATCGTCTACAACATCATCCCTGGCGGCACTCCCCCTCACGAGGACGAGGAGGAGCCAGCTCTCACAGCTACCGCGACAAGCGGGCCCAGCGGCTGGGATCGTGACTCGCAGTCTAACCCCTTCAAGATTTACAAGTCGAAGATTGTGAAGGTGAGCTACAGCGACCACTCGGGCTCGGGCAAGAAGTTCAAGACCGCCCTCGCCCTCCAGAATCCTGCCGACGGCACCTTCACCGTGCTGCCAAACTCAGAGGACAACATCTACATGCAAGTCACTACATCGGCTCTGGGACAGACCCACAGCTTCGGTAGCGGCGTGGCTTCTAACTCTAACCTGGTAATACCCTTTGGCGCTGGACTCACTGGCACTTATCACCTGATTGGTGTTTACCAAGTGGAAGGCACCACCGAGTGGAAGGCCATGAAGGAGACCGACCGCCACTACATTGAGGTGAACATGAGCAGCACCTCTTGCCAGGCAAGCGCACACCCCACCATCAGCCTTCAAGCTACCAACTGGGAGTTTACCGGCGGTGAGCGCGTGGGCGTGAAGGAGCAAGTGAACGTGACTGTCAAGAACAACAGCGTCGACCGCTTCTTTGGCGACCTGTATCTCGACTTTGGCGGACAGCAAATCGATGAGTACTCACAGTACACTACCGTTGTTCAAGCCGAGATTCTGCCAGGTCAGGAGTCGGTTGTTACCTTCAACGTCACTCCCGCTTCGGCAGGCAACAAGAGCGTAAGGCTCATGCGCATCGACCAGTATGGCGACTACATCACAATTGGCACTGGCTCGGTAACCATCGCTCAGAGCGAGGAAGCCGAGGAAATTGACCTCTCGGTAGTGATCAATGCCGAGAACTCGGTTCCTGCCGACGACCCAAGCAACAACCCCGTCATCTACGACAGCCACGCAACATTCAGCGCAACCATCACCAACAACAGCAACGGTGCCTACAGCAAGTATGTGCTCGCACCTCTGTTCATCGTTGAAGACGGTAAGGGCACCATGGTGACCTACAAGCAGAGCCAACTCTCGCTCGAGGCTGGCGAGTCGAAGACTCTTTACTTCAGTTTCGACAATCTTGCTTATGGCTCTACCTACGCCATGAATATCTATGCGCGCAACAACCGTCCCGACGAAGAAGAGGGTTCTCACGTCGACAACATCGTGAAACCTGGTGAGTCGAAATACTACGACATCATGCCTGGCATCATCACATGGGACGCCAACGGCGTGCGCAACGGTTACAAGCCTGTCGAGGGATTCCAAATAGCTGCCGACGTGGCTGCTGTGAGCCTCGAGAGCCTAAGCCTTAACGACATCGTGCCAAACAGCAATCCTAACACCCTCTACTTCATCGACGAGGGTGCACAGGCACCTGTAAGCCTCATTGGCCACAACATCGTTACTGGCTCTATTGCTCCAAGCATCGCATTGAAGGACGGCTACCCCTACTTCACTCCACAGAGCTTCGTTGCTCAGACCATCAGCTATGAGCGCACATTCACCAAGGCTCGCCAAGCAGGTGTGGCCGAGAACTGGAGCACCATCGTGCTGCCATTTGCTCCCGCTTCATGCAACGCCGCCGCTGGCAGCATGTGGATTGAGCGCTTCGCTCAAGAGGAGGACGGCGTTGTGAAATTTGAGGAAGTTGAGAACATCGAGGCCAACGTGCCTTATATCATCGCCCTCAACAAGGCTGCTGGTATCACCGGCACTCCCATCACTTGGACTGCCACCGACGCGACACTCAAGTCGGAGTCCATTGCCTACACCAGTGGCGAGCAATACCTGATGGCTGGCACATTTGCTCAGCAGAGCCTTAACGACATCTACAACGTTGACGCTGCTGGTGCAGTGGCACAATGGTGCAGCGCAACCGTTCTCCCATTCCGCGCCTACTTCAAGGAGATCGTTGCCCTCGACAGTCATGCCAGCATCCTTCTTCCTGGCGAGGCAGGCGGGCAACAAGCCGTTCCTGGCGACGTTAACGGCGACGGCGAGGTTACCAGTGTTGATATCACTGCACTCTACAACTTCTTGCTCAGTGAAGACGACAGCGCCATCGTCAACGGCGATCAAAACGGTGACGGTGAAATCACAACTGGCGACGTGACAGTAATCTATAACATTCTGTTAGGACAATAATTCCTGATAGATTATTTAGATAATCATTAAAATACAGGCTCTCAACTGTTGAGGGCCTGTATTCTTTTATCCTGCACTATATCATGGAAGGTGAGCTACAACATTTTTCACTGATTAAGCACCTCGGGAACGCAGTTTTTTATTATCACAGGGATTGTTGTTGCCGTCACCTCGTTGCGGGTTATCGTGAGTTTCACCATGCACGCCTGTGAGTTGATGTCCCGTTTCTGGTCGAAGATAAAATTGCCAATGCTGTAATAGATAGCTTTGCCGTTATAAATTTCCACCGTCTGCAAAGTGTGGGTGTGATGGCAAATCAGGCAATCGGCGCCTGCGTCAATGAGCCTGTGGGCCTGTGAGCGTTGCTGAACGGCTGGTCGTTTCACGTGCTCGACACCCCAATGCAGGCACACGATGACGCAGCACCCTGGGTCGCTTGCCTTGAGACTTCTCACACGCTCAACTATACTGTCAAAATCCTCTTGACTGACGCTTGGTCGAGCCGGCAGATAGGCGGTGTTCTCCAGAGTGAGCCTGAGCGAAGCAACAATATACACATTGCGAGGAGCTGTAGCTATCAAAACAGGCTTTACAGCCTCATCCATGTTGCAGCCAGCCCCAAAAGGCACCATTCCGGCATTGATAACGTTCTCATAGGTATCCATCAGCCCCTCCCTTCCCTGGTCGATGCTGTGGTTGTTGGCAAGGTTAAGGTGAGTAATGCCATGCTCCTTGAGCGCCATGAGCCATTCGGGCTCTCCCCTGAAGATAAACTTCTTGAAAACTGGTTTTTCTATCTTCGTTGCCGGACATTCCAGATTGGCGACCACCAGATTAGAGCTTTTAAAAACCGAGTCGACCGACGGCGAGAAAAGGCAAGCGGCATCGCCGTTGTGACGCTCTATGAGTTGCCGCACGCCACGGTCAAGCAACACGTCGCCAGTGAAAGTCACCGTCAACGTGTCGCTTGCGTGAAGCGCTGGAGCCACCGCCACAAGAGCGATGGCCACAAGCTTCTTAGCAACCTGTGCTATAGAAATAATGTTCATTTTCGAGCGGTTTGTTATCAAGTGGTACTATCACTTCTTTCATCCACTCGGGAATACCCTTGTTGGGTTGCGATTGCAACTGTTGCTGCCACTCCTCGTCGGTGATGCGAGGAGTAGCCAAGTCCTCCTGGAACTCACGGTAAGAGAACACGGCACCCTTTGTGAGGTAAAGATATCCACCAATCTCGACAACGACATATATCTCGTGAGCCGGACCCACAGCTTCATATAGCACGCTCTTGTTGGGGTTGTTGTCGCCGTTGGCGGTAAAGACATCGGCAATCACTGCAATGTTCTTATCGGTAGTGGTGATTTCATTGTCCCAGCTTGCTCCTGCCTGTGCACCTGTAATCTGCAATGTGATATACTCAAAAGCAGAGCCAATGACCTTGATGTTATCAAACTCTTCCTTCGACAGCGGAGTGCCATTAAGTTCCTTGTTGCTCACATCGAGCAAGAACTGCGCCATCTCCTCAAGCTGATTGGTGACATCGGCCATTTCACTGGTCATCATTTTGTAATCCTGCAAAACATCACTTGTCTTCTCAATCAACTCGATGGCCTTGGTCCAATAAGCCACATTGGGCTCTACATATCCCACCACATAGGGCTCGGGCAGGTCACCGCCACCACACTCGGCAGCCATTGGCTGCTTGGCATAGAGAATGGCATCGTGCTTTAGTTCGGCCCAAGAAGCCAATGCCGCATTGAGATTCTTCTTGTTCCATTGCTCATTCTTCATGAAATAGGGCATGTTGTCGCTTGTTTCGTTGAGTGCTTGAAGCGACAGCATCCAGTAGTTAGAGACACACGACTGCCAGTCTATCTCTCCCATGCGCAGTTTCATCCTGTCCAAGTTGAATGTGAACTTGTCCCATCGCTGTGGCTCATTCAACTCTTGAATGAGGATTTTCTCGGCTCCTGGGATTCCCATAGCCGCCATGACGTCCAGCCCCTTGGGTGCGTCACGCATGGTTACCAGATTCTCATAGTCGACCATTTCCTGGAGCACTTCGCCATCGGGGGTGTAGCGTTGCGGCATAAAATTGATTTTGCAATGACTTGAATGCTCAAATTTTGGTCTTATGCGAGTTTTTTCATCATCTATTTTCTCTATTTTCTCGCCCACCCTTCGCAGCACCTTATCGTCAATCATGATATTGTAGATAGAAGCACCATCACTCTCAAGAATTTCATAAATGTCTAAAATGCTCAAATTGTCGGCATCGCCCATCAGGAAAGATATGGGTTCGTCAATCGACTCGTAGGTGCCGGTATACTCCTGGTTGGAGCCTACCACGCTCGCCAAGAGCAGAGCCGCCCGAAGCTGCGCTGGCTTGTCGGAGCCAAAGGGCGCATTCTGCAGCCACATCATTCCCTGGAAATACCGCGATAGGGCTTCGCTGCGGGTGTAATGCCCACGAGGCCGGTAGATGTCGTAGGCAAACATCACCTTGTGATAGTCAAGGAAGTTGGAATAGTCGTTGCTGGCATTCTTCACATGGTCAATTTCCTCTTGTGCCATAGTCTTGTAAGGCTCGGGAAGCTCAAGCAGTGGCCTGCCCGAGAACAAGGAATAGGCGACAGCAAAGTAGGCAGCATTTCTCAAGGCAGCTTCCTTCATGTTGAGATTATTGGACGAAGCCTTGTCTTGCATGTCGTCATAGAGGGTCTTGGAGAAGCTGGTCATTACCTCGAGCATCTTATTCTCTTCCATGTTGCGCAGCATGTAGTCAAAATACATGTGGAACGCCTGCAGGAAGATGTCGGTCGTGACAAAGTTGGGGAACTCATGATAGTCATTGTTCTCGTAGATGTGAAACAACTGGATGTTATCGGTTGGTACAATGGCAAAACCATTGGTTGCCAGCGCGGCTCTGAGCTCTGCGGGCATCTCTTGCAGCTGCATGGGATTGGCGAGGTTGTCGAGGTTTGGTCCCAGTTGCCCGCCGTTTGCCACTGGCAAGATATTGCCAGCAAGCAGTTTCTTCTCGGCCTCGTCAAGCCTGTTGAGGAAAGCCTGCTCCCTTGCCGTGTAGCTGATGGGAGGACTAATGACCGTGACTTGATTTCCTTCTTCATCAAAAACACATCCATATCGCTTCTCGGCGATCTTAGTATACCATGAAGTCCCGTCAAAGAGGCGTCTTATCTCGGACTGCATGATACAATCACCCTGCCTTGCAGCCATAGCAGCCCGCAGAATTCTAATCTCATAAAGATTGAGCTTAGACACATCCATGTTCAGGTTGATGCTGTTCTTGCTCTGAAGCTTCTCAACATCGATGTGAGCATTGCCTGGGATGATGATGCTCGGTCTCTCATTGTTTCGTGCCATTGCTGCTGTGAGCACAAGCACAGCTGCTAAAGCAGCTAAAACCAAACGTTTCATAACGGTAAGATATTTAGGAAATTATAACACTGTTCAAGATTATTGAAAGCAGCCACCTGCTTGACATACCCCATACCGAAGCCTTGCCATGCATAGTCGTTGATGACATAATCGCCACCGCACGTCATGACCTCGATAGCCCTGATGTTGCCGTCCACTACGGTGAAGTCGTAGAGCTCTCCTCCCAAGCGGCTCGACAGCCACAAAGGGCGGATGTCTCCGTCAAAATTCTTGAAGATGAACACCCGTCGGCTGGGATTAGGGAAGAATCGTGAAGACTTATACACTCCCACTACAGCATCGACAGAGCCATCGCCGTTGACGTCGGCAGTCTCGAAACGGAATACCGGGTAAGGCAGCTCCCAAGTGGCAATGTGGTTGCCACATTGCAGCTTGAGCATCGACAGGGAGTCGCTCTTGTGCTCGATGGAGAATTGCTGCGACCACACCTGTACCGGTGCGAGCATTGCTGCCATCACGATTACAGCGACAGCCAACCAGTCACACAATGGTGATTGCCATGGGTGCGAGGCAGACCTTTCCATAATGATTTGTCTTTTAGAAGGGATGATTATACTGTGAATTTCTTAACAGGATAGTTGCGTCACGCTCTAAAGTCCAACTGCGTTACTGTCTTGATACTGATTTATTTAAACGCTTTATCAATGATTAATTTGAAGAAGTTCTTATTTTTTTAATCCTGTCGCCATCTTCATCCATTTCAACGACAACACTCGATGCCCCATCCTTGAAGATATAGGCATTCTCGGGTTCGTTCCAAGTGCCACCGTTCATCACTGCGACAGGCTCGGCCGACATAGGGTCGCCCTCTTTCCAAGCGGCATAACGATAAGAGCCATCATTCATGCAGTCGATGCGAACGAGATTGCCCGACATTCCTATCACCTCAAGATTCTTGAAGCTGTCAAGACTGCTGTGCAACCAGTAGCCCGCTCCCGTGCGATTGTAAACGAACTCATTTCCATCGAAATGGTAGATGTCGTAACGGTCGGTGAGCTGCAACACGTCGTTCATGCCCTGGAAAGGCAGTTCGTCGCTCAAGGAGACATAGATGTCTTGCGACTTCTCGTCATAGGCCATTAACCAATCATAGCCTTGCTCGCAGGTTTTAAAATACCATCCAGGAACATCTGAGAACTCCACACCCATGCTTTCCCGAGCATCTCCCTCGCGTGTGAACTTCACAAGTTGGGCCCCTTTGCTACCCACCTTGACAGCTCTCACCGACGCAACAGCTTGAAATCCATCGATGCGAAAATTGGATTTGACAAGATAAACCATCTCGCCACTTGGTGCCCTGAGCTGCCCAATCACATCATTGCGTCCGCAGCAATCAAACTCCTCGTCAGACCCTGTGCCCAATCTCTCGGTCACGACCTTGCCATCGGGCTTTCGATACTGCTGCCACACGCAATAGCACGACATCGTGCCACCGCCGGTGTCCCACTGATACAAACGGAAATTGCCATCGGCCGATTGCTCGATGTCGACCAGTCCGCTTTTTTTGATTCTCTCAAACCCATAACTGAGGCTCTGAGGATTGCCCTTGATAATCTTCTCAAACTGCTCAAGAGCTGCGGCGTTTTGCTCGAACCAGTCGACTCGGTCGGCATCGACCTTGGCCAATCTAATCACCTTCTTCTCGGCCTTAGCCAGAGATGAAGAAGAGCCACGCCTGCTTGTCCTGGCGTAGCCAGTACTGGCAGCCATCAGAGCCAGCACCATCACGAGAATAGAAAAAACTGCCCTTTTCATTGTTTTTTCAGAAAAAATGTAGATTAAAAAATTATGTTATCAAACACTTGAAATGTCGACCAAAAACGTCAACTAAATATCACAATGCAAAAATATTGATGCTCTATCGTTATCTACAAATTTTCGTGGTCAAAGATGACAACATCGGTTCATTAAATGATGAAATGACTATTTTAGCTGATATATTGATGTTGTGAACAGTCTTTCCAACTAAATCAGTCTAAGATGAGCATAGCGTCGCCATAGGCTCCAAAGCGGTATTTCTCCTCAATAGCCACCTTGTAGGCATCCATCACACATTCATATCCACCAAAGGCGCAAGCAATCATGAGCATCACCGAGTAAGGCAGGTGGAAGTTGGTCACCAACGCATCGGCAGTAGTGAAATCGTAGGGAGGGAAAATGAACTTATTGGTCCATCCATCATAGGGCTTGATGTGACCATTCATGCTCACCGAGCTTTCCATAGCCCTGAGAGTAGAGACACCAATGGCACACACCTTGTGACCATTCTCACGACGAATATTCACTCGCTCGGCAACATCCTCTGGGATAATCATCTGCTCGCTGTCCATGCGGTGCTTGGTAAGGTCCTCGACGTCGATATTACGGAAACATCCCAGCCCCAAATGCACAGTGATGTACTCATCGCAAATTCCCTTTATCTCCATTCTCTTGAGCAACTCCCTGCTGAAGTGCAAACTTGCGGCAGGAGCCACAACCGCCCCCTCGTGCTTTGCGAAGATAGTTTGATAATTCTCTTCGTCCTCGGGTTCCACTTCACGCTTGATATAATAAGGCAATGGAGTGTGCCCGAGAGCATAGAGGTTGCGCTTGAACTCGTCGTGATCGCCATCGTAGAGGAATCTCAAGGTGCGTCCACGCGAAGTGGTGTTGTCGATAACCTCGGCCACCATTCCCTCGTCGAGTCCAAAGTACAGTTTATTACCTATTCGGATCTTGCGTGCCGGCTCAACAAGCACATCCCAAAGCTTGTGCTCCTCGTTGAGCTCACGAAGCAGGAAGACCTCTATCTTGGCACCTGTCTTCTCCTTGTTGCCATTGAGTTTGGCAGGAAAGACCTTGGTGTCGTTGAAGATAAAAGAGTCTTGGTCGTCAAAATAGTGAATGATGTCCTTGACGTTACGGTGCTCAATCTCTCCTGTTGAGCGATGAAGAACCATTAATCTTGCCTCATCACGATTTTGTGCTGGATGCAATGCGATAAGATCGCCAGGCATGCCATTGTCAAATTCCGATAGTTTCATACTGTATTTTGTGAATGTTAATATTTGACTGATTAAAGAATAAAAAGTTACATGCAAAAAGCCTATTTTTTCAATAAAAAAGGGGCTATTTTTGTTGTGCTGTCAAGCACTCCCTCTATAGCTGCGACTGCCTTGCCTTGCGTGCCTTGTCGTGGGCCTGTCGCATAGCTTTCCGCTCCCTTGCCATGGCGCGGTTTTTCTCGCGCTCTCGCTCCAGGCGTTCCTGCTCGGCCCTGTCGGGCGACACCATTTCCTCGGTCTCGAGAATGTTGAGCAGTTGTTCCACACTCAGGCAGTCCTCTACCCTTGTGTCTCCAATTCGCGTGCGCCTCAGAGCCGTGAGATGAGCGCCACTACCCAACGCCTGCCCTATGTCGCGTGCCAGCGCGCGGATGTAGGTGCCCTTGCTGCACACCACCCTGATGACGAGCGAAGGCTCTTGCGGCAGTCCACATTCCACGAGTTCTATCTCGTCGATGACGAGAGTCTTGGCCCGGATTTCCACTTCACGGCCCTTGCGTGCGAGTTTGTAGGCCGGCTTGCCATCGATTTTGCACGCCGAGAAAGCCGGCGGCACCTGCTCAATGGTACCAGTGAACTGCTCTTGCAGCACATTTTCGACCTGCTCGCGTGAGATGTGCTGCCAGGGATAGGTGGCGTCGACTTGCGTCTCGAGGTCGAACGACGGCGTGGTCTCCCCCAGCCTGACATGAGCGATATATTCCTTCACCCCAGCCTGCAACTCCTCGATGCGCTTGGTGGCACGGCCAGTACAGATGGTCAGCACGCCGGTAGCGAGAGGGTCGAGAGTTCCCGCATGCCCCACACGCAGACTCCTGATATCAAGCCTCTTGCGCAACCTTGCACGCACCTTCTTCACCACCTCAAAGGAAGTCCACTTGAGCGGCTTGTCGATGTAGAATATTTCGCCTTCTATGGGGTTGAGCATGAGGATTTTTTTAGTTGAACTATACTTTATAGATATTCTATATTTACTGGAATCGCTGGAATCACTGGAATCGCTGGAATCACTAATCCACCATTTGGAGTGAGTGGCCTGTGAACAGCAATGCCAAGATGATGCCTCCCACTACAATTCGATACCATCCAAAAGCCTTGAATCCATACTTTGTCAAGAACGAGACAAACCACTTCATGGCGAGCAATGCCACCACGAATGCCACCACGCAGCCCAGAATGAGCATGGTGATGTTGTGCGACGTGGCCCATGCCGCATCTTCCTTGAGGAGGTCGAGGAGGTCAAGCAGTGTTGCTCCTGCCATTGTGGGCACAGCAAGGAAGAACGAAAACTCGGCTGCTCGCTTACGCGTGAGCCCCTGCGTCATGCCGCCAACGATGGTAGCCATTGAACGCGACACTCCGGGAATGACCGAGATACACTGATAGAGACCGATACTGAAGGCACGTTTCTCGGTGACCTTGTTGGCTTCGTTCCCCTTATTGAAGAGACGGTCGCAGAAGAGCATGAACACACCTCCCACCACAAGCATGATAGCAACAACAAGCACACTGTCGAGCAGCCAGTCGAGCAGTCCAGACTTCTTTGCTAAAAGCCCGATTACCACTGCTGGAACAACTCCCACAATCAATAGCCAGTAGAAATTGTATTTATGCTTGAGTCGCCGCCAGATGGAACTGCCCTGTGGGGCTGGTGACTTGTCAAGAACAAAGAACTTTCTCCAGTAGAGGCACACTACCGAAAGTATGGCGCCAAACTGGATGATAAACGTGAAAGCATGAACAAAGGCATCCCCTTGTGGAACGCCCAGCAGATTCTGGGTGATAATCATGTGACCCGTTGATGAGACAGGGAGAAACTCGGTCAGTCCCTCAACAATGGCAATGATGATGGTCTCAAGCCAATCCATATATTATCAATGCTTTAATATAAAATGTGAGAATGTGCTACACCTTGATTGATGCAGCTCACAACTATTTTTTATTGTTCAATCTCTTTATTGTTCTTGCCGCGATAGAGGATTGCGGGGACCATGAGAACAAATCCTAAAAAGGTGATGAATGGGGCAACCACTATGCGTGTGGAGTTGAACACATCGGCGTTGAAGGTGCTACCCTCGTTGCTGCTGCCGCTCATGAGGAAGAATCCCAAAACGATCAGGAACAAGCACACTCCCATCATTATATAATTCATCTTGTTCAAAGGCAAAGTCTCCTTTGCTGCTTTCTTGCCAGTCTCTTTAGAGAAAGAATGATTTTTTTGTTTCATTTCAATGTTTTTAGATTGTTGTTGGGCGCTATTGCCCTAATTTCGGTGCAAAAATACAATATTGAAGAGCGTTTGTCAATAGTTTTCACGTTTTTTTGCTATAAAGTAAGGTGTTGGTGAGCATTTATTAGAATCAACATTTAGCTACCTCGGCTAATAAAAAAAGTTATTCTCCGAAAATTTTCGGAGAATAGAGAAAATAATCACCGATTTTTTTCGGAGAATAGTGGAAGGTGAGACTCCACACACTCAAAGATGCACCTCGCGCGCATGGCGGGTGCATCTTTGAGTGTGCAGTATAGCAATGTTAGATTTATTAGAACTTGTAGTCTACTCCTACGCCAAACACTTTGTTGGTGCGACTGTAGACATCGGTACCAGTGATTAATGGCGAGACGCCGTTGTAACCTCCCGCCTCGGCAGGCATTTCTTTCTTGTAGTCGCTGTAGGTAGTCCAGAAGTAACCCACATTGAGCTTCACGTTTTTAGACACGTTGACTGCTCCACCAAATCCAATGGAATAGCTGTCGCACGAGAACGAAGTGTTGCTCTGATACTTGTCGCTCAGGCCATAGTCGGTGCGCTGTGCACCAGCACTAACGGTAAAGGTCTTGTTGATGTCCCACTCCACACCGGCGAGGAACTCATGAGTGCCGTGCTTGAGCTCTTTGTTTTTGTTTCCGGCCATATCGGCGTGCTTGTCGTCGTAGTAGTGATACTCGACAGTACCACGCAGCTTATTGGGGATGAACTCGTAGCCAGCAGCCACATAGAGCACACTGGGGATGTCGCTTGGAGTGTTCACGCCGTGCTTGTAGGGCTCAAGAGAGCTCTCGAAAGCTGCAGGAGCCTCAAGGGTCTTGGTGTCGTTCTCGATATTGAGGTTGGTCTTGAATTCATATTTTGCCGCAAGAGTCAAACCTCTCCACTTGAAGTCAACACCCAGGATTGGGGTGAGTCCCCATCCAGTTTGAGTGCAGTCGATGGCGATGTGAGCGAGTCCGTTCTCACCGCTCATTCCCATGAGCATCTGTGCAAGTGCAGGATTGACAGGTCCTGCCACAGCAGCCACTTGTTGCATCTTGGTGGCAAGAGCCTCGCCAGCGGTAGCATTGACGTGTCCCGTATAGTTTCCACTGAAATAGTTGGCACGGAATCCGGCATAGCCCGAGAAATGTTCGTTGAACTTGTAGGAGAAACCTAATTGTCCGCCAAAGATGTATTGTCTACCTTTCATGTAGCCATCGAGGTAGTACTGGTCGGGGGTGATGGGTCCACCAAACACTGGAGCAACCATAGGAAATTCTTGCAGCATCTGAGCCGACTGCTTATAGAGCCCTGCCATGACTGCCGCATCAAAGAGAGGCAGCCCGTCGTCGAAGGTGCACTTGCCGCCGCCACCCACGACTCCAATAAAACCTGAGATGGCCCACTTGGGAGTTTTGTAGGCGGCATATACCGAGGGAAGGATGGGCGCTGCGGCATTGCCTTTATACTTCTTGTGATAGGTGTCATTCTCAAAGAGGCCCATTCCTGCGGGCGTCATCACTGTTGCATCGATGTTACGGGTTTGATAGGCGCTCTGGATATTGAGTGATAGAGTCCATCCGTCGTGATCCATGAAAGCGATGCCGGCGGGGTTGGTGTAGACGGCGTCGATTTCGTGACTTGCACCTCTCGCCATCATGCGCTGGAATGCGATGTGCTGATTGGTGTTATGTAACAGGCCACCAGCCTGCACGGTGAGCGACAAGAAAGCGGTCGCAAACACTAAGAAATACTTTTTCATACTACTCTTTTTATTTTATTGTATATTTTTTAAGCTTTTTCAAAATCGTTGCAAAAGTAAATAAAAACCAACGTGTGTCGTGTTCAATAACACGAAAAAAGTGGTAATTTTAACCCCCAATGCAATTATATTACTATTTTTAACAAAAACGCACGAATAAAAGCACTGCCTGCTATTCCAAATGGAGAAACCAAGCCATCGCATCCACAACACCCGGTCATGGAATGAAAAGGGCAAAGCATCGCCATTTTTAACAATAAGTTGTTTTTTTGGCACAAAATTTGTGATTATTTCAACAAAAAGCATTACTTTTACAAAAAATATCGATTAATCACCATTTAAGACATTAAAACTATGGATTTGAACACTAACAATCAAAACATGAACAACGTGAATCCAGCCAACAATCTCTCGGCTGGAAAGGCAGCCAAAGGATGCTTTGGCTTGGGAACAGCAGGTGGCGTTCTCGTTGCTTTGGCAATAGTAATTGGTATTTGGGTTTACACAGGTTATAACGGCCTTGTGACACAGGAAGAGGAAGTCAAGACCGCCTGGTCGCAGGTAGAGAACCAGTATCAGCGCCGCATCGACCTGATCAAGAACGTTGCTGCAAGTGCCAAGAAGTATGCAAATACTGAGAAAGAGATCCAACTTGGAACTGCCAATGCGCGTGCTCACAATCAGATGCAAGCCGTTGAGGCTACAGCCGACTCGCTGTCGAAAGTTAAAGTTGACCCAAGCGATGCTAAGTCACTACAACAGTATGCTGCAGCTCAGGACAAGATGCTCAAGGATGCACAACTCGCCATTAACGTAGTTCATGAAGCTTACCCGGAACTTAAGTCTGATAAGCTTTTCGAGAACTTGCAAGTTCAGCTCGAAGGCACCGAGAACCGCGTGGCTACCGAGCGCAAGAAATTCAACGAGACTGCAAAAGAGTTCAACATCAGCATCCGCAAGTTCCCAAAGAACATCTTGGCCGGCATCTTCGGATTCAAGGAACGTGCTTATTTCAGTGCTCAGGAAGGTGCCGACAAGGCTCCCGACCTGGAAAGCGTCCTCAACGATTAATTTCTTAAGAATAAGATAGAATGGACAAACAAGAGGGAGAATCCCTCTCCCTCTTCCTTTTCTTCAATTCCCTCTTAACCCCCAAAAACCTATGCAACTCGACAGTTTTATCAGCATTCCCGACCAAGGTCGCGTGGTTGACGCCATAGGCGAAGCCGAGAAGATGACCTCGGGGGAGATACGCGTGCATCTCACTCCCAAGTGCGGCAACGACGTGATGAAAGAAGCCGCCAAGACCTTCAACCGACTGAAGATGTTCAAGACTCGCCACCGCAATGGCGTGCTCATCTATGTGGCATTTGAGAGCCGCAAGTTTGCCATCCTGGGCGACGCCGGCATCAATGCCGTGGTGCCCGAGAATTACTGGGAGCAAGAGAAAGACGTCTTGCTTGAGTGCCTCAAGGCAGGGGATCCTGCCACGGGTTTGTGCAGAGTGATAGCCAGTGTGGGCGATAAACTGAAAACCTTCTTCCCCATCGAGGAAGATGATGAGAACGAACTGAGCAACGAGATATCTTATGAGGAGTAAACTGCTATTTTCATGTGTCATGGCAGTGCTGCTATTGACAATCACTGCCTGCCACGACACAAACAAGAGCGCAGAACAAAGTACAACAACGACAAGCGCTCAAGAACAAAAAACCGATGTGGCCATTGTCGAAGGACTTCCCGAGGCACCGCAGTGCCCCATTCTCGACATGGCTGGCGTTCTCAGCAAAGAGGACTCCCTCGAAATCGTCAAGAAGATAATAGAACTTGACAGCCTCAAGCTGGCCCAGGTGGCGGTGGTCATCACCAATGACCTCAAGGGGATGAACGCTCATTTCTATGCCACTCAGATTGGCAAAAAATGGGGTGTGGGTAACAAAGAGACCAACAACGGCATCACCATCGTGGTAAAGACCAAAGTTGACGACACCCCCGAAGGCAAAGGCAAGGCAGCAATAGCCACAGGCTTGGGCATGGAAAAGATTATAGATAACGACATGTGCCTGCGCATGATTGAAGAAGAGATGGTGCCCAAGTTCAAGCAAAACAAGTATGGCGAGGGCATTGAAGACGTCCTCGACAAGATTAAAGACATCCTCACAGGAGATAAAGATTAATACTTAAGCCCATGAGCCGCAACAAAATATTGACCGCACTGTTCATGCTCTGTTTCATGCTGAGCATGAACGCTCAAGTGCCCGACAAGCCCACCGAGAAAAAGCTTGTATGGGACAATGCCGGCGTTCTCAGCGCAGACCAGAAGCAAATGCTTGAAGACTCGCTCGAGTATTTTTCTCGCACAACCAGCAACCAGATTGTGGTGATGACCATTACCAACGAAATTCTCGACGGCATGCAGCTTGCCGAGTTTGGGCAGGAAGTGGGTGAGAAGTGGGGCGTGGGTCACAAGGGCTCAAACAATGGTGTTGTTGTGCTCATCAAGCCCAAGACCGGCGACGATGCCAAGGGTAAGGGCCGTGCCTTCATCAGCACAGGCTATGGAGCCGAAGGTCCGTTGCCCGACCTGCTGTGCAGCAAGATTGTAGACGAGGAGATGGTACCTCATTTCAAGGATGGAGACTATGCCGGTGGAATTTGGGCTGCATTAGAGATAATCAAGCCAGCGCTTCAGGGCGAATTTGATGTTGATGAATATGTCAGTGACGATGCCGGCGATGCAGTGCTGTCGGTGATAGTGGTGTTGATGATATTATGCTTTGTCTTTGTGGTGATGAGCAGCAATAATGGCACAGGCAGCGGCAACAACACCCGCACCTACACTGGCGGTCCCGTTATCTTCCCTGGCACCTTCGGGAGCGGACGCAGTTCGAGCAGCTGGGGCGGCGGTGGCAGTTTCGGCGGCGGTGGCTGGGGCGGCTTCGGCGGCGGCTCATTTGGCGGCGGCGGTGGCGGCGGCAGCTGGTAGTATTTTTAGTAGTAAGTTATAAGTGGTAAGTTTTTGGGAAGGTTGAGATAATGAAGGTATTACACAGAATTATATTTTTTGCTCTTGTCGCACTCTTGTGCGGCAGGGGCTTTGCACAGGTGCCAGAGAGGCCAGCTCAGGCATCACCAGTGGTCGACATGGCTGGCATTATCAATAATGACTCCCTTGTTACCGCCCTGAATGCCCAGCTCGACAGCCTGTCGAAGAAAACCCAAAACCAGATAGTGGTGGTCACCGTCAACGACTTGGGCGGCATGGATGGCAAGCAGTTTGCCACCGAGCTTGGACAGAAGTGGGGCATTGGCGGGAAGAGTCAAAACAACGGACTCGTGATGCTTGTCAAACCCAAGAACGACCAGGGCGATGGCGAGATTGCGTTTGCCGTGGGATATGGTTTGGAAGGTGCATTCCCCGATGTGTTCTGCAAGCGCCTGCAGAACGACTACATGGTGCCTCACTTCAAGGAAGGAGACTATGCTGGAGGCATCAAGGCTGCCATCGACGAGATAGTGCCTGTAGTCCTCAAAGACTACAAGCACGTCCAGTCGCTTGCCGACAATGGCAAGAAGAAGAGCGGCAGCGGCAACGGCTGGTTTTATCTTGCGGTGATAATTGCGGTGATAGGGCTCATTGCCATCCTGCGCAAGCGCAATAAGAAAGGTCTCAACGCACAACAGCAACCTCAAGCCTCCAATCTCAAAGAGGGCGAGACCCCCTCGCAGGAAGAGAAACCCGAAAATGGCAAAGAAGCTGATGACGAAGATAACGAAGAAGAAAACGAGGAAGATGAAGATGACGATGAGGATTCAAAACCTGCGACCGACGAAGCCGAGCAATACAAATATAAATACGGTGGTGGCGACTTTGGCGGCGGCGGTGCCAGCACAAAATTTTAATAAAAAGAGTAATAAAAATCACAATTAACTATGAGTGACATCTTTAACAGAATAGGTGAAGCTATTATTGCTGTGGCCGATTCCTTGTGTGAGTATCCTGAATTTATTCTGCTCATTGGCGGAGGTCTGTTTCTGTTTTTCTATTCGGGTGCGGTGTCGATAAGGCGACTGCCGCAGGCCATAGGAGTGCTACGTGAAAAGCAGGCCGCCGACAGTGGCAAGTCGACAGGTCAAATCAGTTCGTTTCAAGCCTTGATGAGCGCCATTGCCGCCACCGTGGGCATGGGCAACATCGCCGGTGTGGCTGTGGCTCTGACCGTGGGCAACGGCAACCCCGGAGTGATATTCTGGATGTGGGTGAGCGCACTGGTGGGAATGACCACCAAATTCTTTGAAGGCACACTCGCCATCATGTACAAGGGCAAGGACAGCGCCGGCGAGGTGCAAGGTGGCCCCATGTATATCATCACACAGGGACTGGGCAAGAAATGGAAACCGCTTGCCACGGCGTTTGCCGTCTTTGGACTGGTGGGCACACTGTGTGTGTGGCAATCCAACCAGCTCGTTGAGAGCGTGACCACAGTGTTCACGACGCCCATGGGTATTGAGAACACCCCATGGCTGCGTCTCGTGATGGGTCTCGTGATGGTTGCCATTGTGGCAGCAGTGATATTGCGAGGCATCAAGAGCATTGCGGCAATAGCCTCGAAGATGGTGCCACTCATGGTCGCACTTTACCTTATCATGGTGCTGGTGATCATGGCTATGAACTACGACAAGATACCTGGAGTGTTCTCCTCGATTTTTGAAGGGGCATTCTCCTTTGAGGCCGGATTGGGCGGCTTTGCCTATGTGGCACTCATTGGAGCCCGTCGTGCGGCCTATGTCAACGAGGCTGGTATTGGTACTGCGTCGATGATGCACGGTGCCAGCAAGAATACCGAGCCAGTGCGCGAGGGTCTCATCGCCATGCTTGGTCCCGCTATCGACTCGGGCTTGATTTGTACCCTCACAGCAATACCCATCATCATTGCCGGCAACTATATAGGTGTGGGCAATGATCCAAAGGGACTGTCGATAGCCTTGGGAGCCTGGCAGCAGCTCATTCCCAACATCGGGCACTATCTGCTCATGATTATCGTGTTCTTCTTTGCGTTCTCCACCATGTTCACCTATAGCTACTATGGCTTGAAGTGTACCAACTTCCTCTTTGGCGCACACAATGCCAAGTACTACAACTACTATTATCTTATAATGATAGTAGTGGCAGCAGTAGTGCCCTTGAAGGTAGTCGTGGGATTCATGGACATCGCCTTCTTCTTGATGGCATGCTGCACGATGACTGCGTTGCTGCTGCTGTCGCCAAGGGTGAAAGAAGCTGCAAAGATTTACTTCCACAAAAAAGAGAATGATAAAAAAACCAGCCTACAGCCTTGAAGGCTATAGACTGGAATAATTCATGCATAACAATTAGGTATTTAGGCTTGTGGCCAGCTCTCGGCGGGCCAGCTTGCTACCTCGGTCTCGGGCCAGCTCTCGGCGGGCCAGCTTGCTACCTCGGTGCCGGGCCAGCTCTCGGCGGGCCAGCTTGCTACCTCGGTCTCGGGCCAGCTCTCGGCGGGCCAGCTTGCTACCTCGGTCTCGGGCCAGCTCTCGGCGGGCCAGCTTGCTACCTCAGTGCCGGGCCAGCTCTCGGC
>CAMVKS010000005.1 GCA_947167995.1 uncultured Prevotellaceae bacterium | reverse complement strand
TCTTGAGCGAGCCTTTTATCTCGCTGAACGCATAGACATTATTCTGCTTCAACTCTGTCAAGGCGAAGGCATCGCCAGAATAATCATTTCTCGTGTATTTGTAGCGATAGTTCACTCCAGCCGATAAGGTGAAGAGGTTCAGCCGGTTTTCATAAACTATCTCAGATAAAGCCGAGACCGTCTTGCCATTCACGTCAAATTGATAAGGCGCTCCCTCATCGTAGTAATTGCTGCTATTAGTGGCGATATAGGTGCCAACGGCATTTGCCGCGATTGACTGCCGCGGGGTGAGTTGGGCAAAGAAATACAAGTCGAGGACCGGAGAATTAGAATTGCCGCTCTCTCTGCTGGTAGAGCTATATCGCTTTGTGCAATCAACAATGTCTTTGATAGAATAATTGCCTGGAATCTTGTTCAGACTCTCACTCAAGGATGCCTGGAAGACATAGGCTGTAGAGTCTGCCAGATTGTAGGTCAGCTTCACGTCATGGCTGCGAGCTTTTCTAAGGGTCTCAGCATCATTGCGCTCTATAGTGTGGATGTCACCATTGCTCAAGGTATACTCGGCCAGTTCAGTCACCCTCATTCCATTCAATTTATAGCCACCAAAATTGTAGGAGACTGAGAACTCGCTCTTCTTATAGTTCCACTTGCCATATACTGTGCCGTCACCTTGCCCAGAGGTGAGAGTGGGAGTAACGTCGGCACCCAGCGTATAGCCATAGTCATTGCGCTTGGTGATGATGTTGATTACGTAGGCCACATCTTCTCCATAGCGCACACCAGGATTGTCGATGAAGTCAATCTTGCTTATGAGCTTGGGATCAAGTGCAAGCATTTCCTCTTTGCCAGCGATGATGCCATTGATTCTAAGTTGCACACCGCCTCTACCATCTATTGCGATTATGGAATGTGCCACATTATCAATGCGAAGGTTGGGCAACGAGAGTTTCTGAAGAATGCTGTAGCCATTGTTTGAGGCGTTCTTCTGGGCAGCAGTGGGAAATATCATCTGGCCGTCGGGCTTGCTGACGACATTGGCACCTTTGACAACGACTTCTTCAAGAGTGACTGTCGTGTCTTCATCCTGGGCAAAGGCCCCGAATGAAGAAAGACAAAGGATAGTGAGTAAAAATAATTGTTTCATTTGCATCAATCTTTTATAGGGATTTTCGATGATGCAAAAGTATTATGGAAAAAGAAAAATGCCAGATTTATTACCTGACATTTGTCTGACATTTATCTGACAACAACCTAACTATTTGAGTTTCAGCGTATAACTCTTGCCTCTGTCGGACTCGATTTTCAGGTTGCTATTGGCCTCCAAGATGGGTTTCACCCGCTTGATAAGGGTGTAAAGTGTGTCGCTGGCATCGGGTTTCTTGGGCCACAGGCGGTCGCAGATTTCTTGCTTGGATAGTGAATGAGATTCGGTGGTCATAAACATCTCCATCAGTGAATGCTGCATGGGAGTGAAATGAATGGAGTCACCCTTAGCTGTAAGGAATTTGTCGGCGGCAAACACAATGCCGCCATAACTCAGGCCTGCGGCAAACAATTCAGGCTTAAACCTGCGCATATACCACAAGCTGCCCATCATCCACAGGATGCCGGCAAGCAGTAATGCACCCGACGCTCGCTGGTCGGAAAGCATCAGTACGGTCATGAAGCCGCAATTAGCCTGCGCCACCATCTGCGTCTCCTGCCGTCCAGCCCTGCTCACAGCTGTCATGGCAATGCATGCCGTGTCCTTGAGTTCGGCTATGGTGAGATGACTGCGATAGCAGCTGATGGTATCGGCATTGACCACGTTGGTAGGCATCTCGGCAAGAGTAAGCTTAAGGGCATTGTTTACATCTCGCGTTATCCTGTTTTCGGTGCTTCGATAGTTACACACGCTTGAGCAGACCGCACCAAGCATTATGAAAACGAATATTACTAATGGCAGTTTCTTCATCGTTCTAAATTCTTGTTATTGAATTCAAGTTCCTAAAAGGGCATAGCCACTTTAGGAAACTTGAGTGATTGATATGAGACAGTGCAATAACGACTATCAGATGCAACAAAATTAGTCATTTTTTTTATTTTCTCTTATTTTTAGGCAAAAAATCATCTTTCATTACTTGCCACCTTGTCCTGAGCCCCCTTCGAGGTCGTTATTCTCGATGGTCTTGTTGGTTTGCTTCACGCTTGCCTTGAGGGAGCCAAAGCGGAAGGTTACTGTAAGCCTGAACTCACGCATAAACTGCCAATAGCGGTCAAATCCTGTGTAATCGCCCTGGGTAGTATACATGGTAATTTTGTTGAACTTACTGGCATTGAAGAGGTTTGCAGTGCTCAAGCTCACTGTTAGGCGGTCTTCCTTAAGGAATGAGCGCTGTAAGCTAAAGTTATAGTACATAGTGCCTGTATAGTAGCCATAAAGGCCATCGATGCCACCACTGCGGCCACTCAAGGTTGCAGCAAATCGCAATTTCCATGGCAACTGCTGATTGAGTTGTGCATAGTAGAATGCCACCCATCGTTTGTTTTTCAAATTGAGGTCACTGCTCTCATAGTTGTAATGCCCCACGCTGCCATTGAGTGTGAAACTTGTGGTTGGACCAATCGCCCACTGCATGAAACCACTCAGGTTAAAGTATCGAATCTTGAGAGTGTTGGCGTAGGTTGAAACCAGCACATCGCCGTCGGTGTACTGAATGCCAGTTATGCGGTTGTTGCTGAGCGAGATGCTTGGAGTAAGGCTGAATGTGAGCTTGCTGCCAATCTTCATGTAGGTCATACTAATTGAATGGTTGAGCGAGCTGCCGAGGTGAGGATTACCAAACTTGCGGCTTGTGGGATCTTCCTCAACTGCAGGATTCAGATAGCTGATACCAGGTCGACGGATGCTTGTAGAGTAGTTAATCTTGAGGCTATGTGCATCGTTGAACTTATATCGCATACTCAAGTCGGGTACCCAGTCATTCAAGTTGCGGTGATAGTTGTCCTGCACGCCGTCGGGGAACTCAGCATTGAGTCGGCTATACTCATAGCGCAGTCCTGCTCGGGCTGACCAGTTGTCTTTACTGAGTCGGTAACTCAAGTAGGCGGCTGCCACATGGGTGCGGTGGTTGAATAGCGTGGTGTTATTCATCTCGGGCGCACCATCAAATTCAAAAGTGCCCTCGCTTGTGTTGAAGCGGTTGATATACTTCACACCGGTCTCAACGGTGTGATACTTAGCGAATGGGCGAGTCCAGTCGAGCTGGAATGTGTGCTCGGCAAAGGTCTCCTTGGTGTCGGTGCTTTGTCCAGTGTAGGGGAACGGACAATTGAGCATGTCGCTAAAGACGTTGATGCTCTTTAGGTTATTATGACTGGTAGAGAGCATGTAGCTGAGGGTCAGCATCTCTCCAGGATTGCGCATCATGTGCTGGTAGTCAACTCGCCCATGCAGGTCATAGGAGCCACTCTTTGGGACACGACCGGTAGTTGTGTACTTATATAGAACGTTCCCATCGCGGTCGGTCATGCGAGCGTTGTTGAGACCATCGGAACGATGGTCATAATAGTAGCCGCCAAACGAGAGAGAAACAAGATTCAATGTGTCGGGCTCCCAACTGGCACTGAGGTTGCCATAGTGGAAATTGAAAGAGCCGCGAGTTTCGTTATAACTATACAATGAGTTACCAGTAGTGGCATAGGTGTGCTCACTCTCCATGATATTGTGGTCGTAGTGTCGGTTCTTATTAGTGTAGCCATAGTTTACCGAGGCAACCACTTTCCCAATCTGTGTGACGAAGTTGGTATTACCATTAGGGCTACCAGTGTTGTCGACCGACAAGCTTACTGTACCCATCACGCCCTGCATCATCGAACCACTACCAGCCACAGTCACGATGTTGAGGATGGCTTCGGTGCCTTCGGCGTCATATTTTGCTCCGGGGTCGGTAATCACCTCTATCTTCTTGATGGAGCTTGCGGGAATTGCCTTGAGCACATCCTTCATGCTCTGACCGCTCAGTGCAGGGTCAGGATGGCCGTTGCGATACACCTTGAACGACGTTGACCCTTTAACTAAAATGTCGTCTTTTCCATCGACCGAAACCATTGGCACCTTCTTTAGCATGTCGAGCACGTTGCTGGTGCGGCTGTCGGCATCGGCTTGCACGTCGTAGGTGAGGCGATCAATCTCGGTAGTCACGAGTTGGCGCTGGGCAGTAACAGTCACTTCGTTGAGCATTGTTGATTGGGTGTTGAGAACTATTGTGCCAAGTTGTGCCACGGGTGCCGACGCACCCACTTCAAAGGCACGTTCTTGCGGCGCCATGCCCACAAAATGCACTCGCATCAAGTAACTGCCAGGATTTGCAAGTTTGTGGTCGACCTTGCCGAAGGCGTCACTCACTCCGCTGCTCACTACCGTAGTTGTGTCACTAGTATTATAGATGTAAATTGTGGCAAAGGGAACACCTTCGCCCTCGCTGTCGTTCACTTGGCACTGCACACTATATTGCTGCGCCATGGCGCTAATGGCACCAATCATAAGCATTAACAGGGTAGCAATTTTCTTTTCCATAGCCTTTGAGTTTATAAATTTTATTTACAAATTTAGATAGGTCTTTGTGACTTAGATGCACACTAAAGGGTGAAATGTTGCAGCAATTCGGGGAAAAAGTCAACTTTCACACTTTAGGGTGTGAAAATGATTTCATGATGGTGCCGTTAATGACGGGATTGAAGTGCACATCGCTACGATCGGTCTTCTTGCCGAAATTGAAAGTGTAGGTTAACTTAAGGCTTACGCTGCGGCCTTATTCTGTTTACCATTTCATTGATGTTCATCATTGCAACGATGCAGAATGCAATTATCAATGAGGTCAGTAGCATGGAAATCAGGCGACTGTTTTGCTCAATTAACATCAGCGGATAGAAATTGATGCCAAAAGAAAACAAAGGCACATCAGACGGTGTTGTCAGGATGATAGCAAAAATGACACTGCCGAAAATGATACCTGCCACGAATGCTGCAACTACTGCCATTCGGTAATGGCGTATCTGGTTTGTCTGTGCCTGTTTGATTTCATCAATCATTTTGAGTTTCCTATCAAGTCGTTGGTTGAACAAATTGCTGTCGGCCAGCGTTGGGTGGAAACTGTCAAACAGTTCTTGTAGTCTTATGTCGTCATTCATCTTTCAAAAGGTTTTTAAGTTTGACTCTGCCTCGCGAGAGTTGCTTCTTCACGGCATCCTCAGTTGCGTCTACAATATCAGCTATTTCCTTGATGGAATATCCTTTAAGATAGAAGAGCAATATGGCCGTGCGTTCTTTGGGTGGTAGTTTTTCCAATGCCATGTAAAGTGGCTGGTAGCGAAAATCGCGGTCAGCATCGAAGGTGGCATCAACGTGTTTTTCGAGCGTTTCCAATGATTGCAGTGTTCGGCGGCAGCGGTTTGTGTCGATAAACAGGTTGTAGGCGATGCGGTAAAGCCATGTTGTGCCCTCGTATTTGGAAATAGATAGATATGCCTTCAGCAGTGCATTCTGTGCGATGTCGTCTGCCTCATCCCGATTGCCACAGCAGAGTGCGAGCAGAAAACGTCTGAGCCGTTCCTGCTCGATATTAATAATCTCTATGAATTGCTCGCGGGTCACGCCTGGTTTCTGGATTCGGCCTCAATCTCCTGCTTCAGTACCCTTAGCCCCACAAAGTAATTGATAAGGAAAGCAAGCCCAACACCCAATGACGGTACTGCGGCGAAAGAAAGGCCAATGAACAAGTCGGCATTAACTTCGTCAATGACCATTCCGTATATTGCCAGGGCAGCATATATGCACAAACCAAAAAAGGTGAAGCAGCAGCCACACAGCAACCTGTCAAGTAGCCTCTCTTTAATGCTTCGGCTCGGTGGGTTCATCTTCTTGAAGAACGCTTCCAAATCCACATCAGAGTTCTTTTCAATTGCGGCCAGCGCAATTTGGGCGCGTTTATTAGTGGCGTTTGTCTTTGTACGTGCTACAATTGCCACGATGATAATTGGAAGCACAACAAAAATCCCTAAAAAGACAATCATTTCACCAAATTTCATGATTACTAATTTTTATGTTACACAATGATTTTGTTATCTCTTTTGAACTCGCTCATATATATAACGAACAAGTAAGACAAAAAGTGACATGAAAATGCTTTCAATGGGTGAAATGTTGCAGCGATTCGGGGAAAAAGTCAACTTTCACACTTTAGGGTGTGAAAATGGCCGAATGATTGGAAATGTTTTGTAAATTTGCAATCACAAAACTTTCCATTATGGCAAAAGTCGAGGATTTCTTTTTTGACGAGAATAGTGTGAGTGGGCTTAATGATGAGCGATACTCTCACGTTGAGATGCTCAAGCGTGCCGTTGACGCGATGGCAAACGCCACCTATCAAAGCATATATGTTATTGACTATTTTAAGCGCGAATTTCTTCACGTGGCAAGTAACCCACTATTTCTTGGTGGTCACACAGCAGAGCAGATGAAGAAGTTGGGTTATCAGTTTTATATTGACCATGTGCCCGAAGACGAGCAGAAAATGCTGCTGGAAATCAATTCTGCCGGATTCAAGAAGTTCAACAAAATCCCCTTTGAAGAACGTGATGGTTTTTTCATAAGTTATGACTTCCACATTGAGGACGGCGAAAACCGTTTTCTTATAAATCATAAAATGACACCATTTGCATATGCCGATGACGGCAGGCTGTGGCTTGCCATGTGCGTGGTGTCGCTCTCATCTCACAGCGAACCAGGACACATTGAATTGCGAAAGAAAGGAGCACCAACCTATTGGGAGTATTCACTTGAACAGCATTGCTGGCTTACCCGAGAAACACCCACTCTGCGCCCACAAGAGAGACAGGTGCTAATCCTCTCGGCACAAGGGCTTACCGTGGCGCAGATCGCTGACAAGATGTGCCGCTCGGTCGACACCATCAAGACCTACAAACGAGTGATGTTTGAACGCCTGGGCACCCGCTCCATCACCGAGGCACTCACCCTCGCCACCAACTCTGGACTGATCTAAATAGTACATTCTTTATTACTGACAAAAATGCGATTAAGCGAGACAAAGTCAAGCTTGCTTGAAACCTTGCGAGCGTGAGCATTTTATTTAATTGCCCACGTCTTCACTCACACTTGCAGTGGCTGCTCAATGCACAATCAGCCATGTGCTTGCACATGGAAATTAGAGCACTTAGTGCTAAAAATATACTGCGCCCATGGTCACATTTTTTAAAAAAATAATTTTAGAGCCAAAGGCTCTTGAACAGGCCCTCAACCAACTGCTACCCCACCCTGCGGCTTCACTTAACACTTAAAACTCTGAACTCGCGCTTGACGCCCATGCTTTCTGTCTCATTTTTTATCTCGGCAGGCCTATAATTCAGATTTTTTATCTACCTTTGCATCATTGAAATAAACAACAAGCAATATTCATTAACTTATCAACAATGAAAACCAAGAAACTATTAATTATTTCATTAGCTATGACAGCAATGACAATGAGTGCCGGCAATCTTGCAAGAGGCGTAGACCGAAGCAACCTTGACCTGAGCACCACACCTGGTGAGAACTTCTATCAGTATGCATGTGGAGGATGGATGAAAAACAACCCATTAGATCCACAGTATGCACGATTTGGCACTTTCGACGAGCTCGGCGAGAACAATCGTGCACAACTCAAGGAGCTCATCCTCAACCTTGGCACCAACAATCCCATGGGAAGTCTTGAGCAGAAGGTCAGTGACCTCTATCTGCAAGGTATGGACAGCACCTTGCGCAACCAGCAAGGCAACCTGCCTGTGCAGACCATGCTTGCACAAATCTATCAAATGCCCCGCAACAGCCTTGAAGCTATTATTGCCGACATGCACCGTGGCATCGCTGCTCCTTTCTTCGACAGCGGTGTGATGGCCGACCTGAAGAACAGCGACAAGAACCTTCTCTACATCACTGCTGGTGGTTTGGGTATGGGTGACCGCGACTACTACCTTGAGAACGATGAGAACACTGTGAAGGTGCGCAACGCCTATTTGGCATATATCGAGAAACTTTTTGTCCTCTCGGGACGCAAACCCAAAGACGCAAAAAATGCGGCAAAGAGCATTCTCGCTATCGAAACCGAGTTGGCAAAAGTGGCTTTGACACGCGAAGAGAGCCGTGACTACAGCAGGCAGTACAACATCCGCAGCATCGACCAACTCAAGGCCCAATATCCAAACTTTAACTGGGACAGCTATTTCAACCTGCTTTTCCCCACATCAATTACAGTCGACAAGGTGTGTGTAATGCATCCCAACTCGCTTGCGAAGTTCAACGAGATGCTGGGCACACTCAAAATTGAACAGATAAGAGACTACATCGCATTCAAGTATCTTGACGCTGCTTCTTGCTATCTGACCGATGAATATGAGCAGGCTAATTTCGACATGTACAGCCGTGCCATGAGTGGCAAGCAAGTGATGCAACCACGATGGAAGCGCTCGCTAAACGTGCCCAACTCGGTACTTGGCGAGGCTGTGGGAGAACTCTATGTAAAAAAATATTTCCCCGAGGAGTCGAAGCGCAAGATGATAAAGCTGGTTAACAACCTGCGCATCGCTCTTGCCGAGCACATCTCAGGACTCACTTGGATGAGCCCGAAAACCAAGGTGAATGCACTCGTTAAGCTTAACAGCTTCACAGTGAAGGTTGGTTACCCCGACTCTTGGCGTGACTATAGTGGCATCACTATCAACCCTGACAGCTACTACTGGGAAAACGTGAGCAACGCACGACGCTTTGAGGCCGATTATCAGCTCTCGCAGCTCGACAAGCCTGTTGACAAAGCTAAATGGCAGATGACACCACAAACCGTCAATGCCTACTATGACCCATCTACCAACGAGATTTGTTTCCCTGCAGGCATTCTTCAAAAGCCTTATTTCGACCCCGATGCCGACGATGCCAGCAACTATGGTGCCATTGGTGTGGTAATCGGACACGAAATGACTCACGGCTTTGACGATCAGGGACGCAACTTCGACCACAATGGCAACATGATTGACTGGTGGACCGAGGAGGATGCTGCTATGTTCCAGGAACTTGCCAACAAGCTTGGAGAACAATACAGCGCCGAGATTGTTGCCGACGATGTGCATGCCAACGGTACTTTCACCATGGGTGAGAATATCGCCGACCATGGTGGTCTTAGAGTGGCCTACAGTGCATTCAAGAAAACCGAGCAGGGCTCAGGGAACGAACTTATCGATGGCTTCACTCCCGACCAGCGATTCTTCCTCAGCTATGCCAATGTGTGGGCTGCCAACATCACCAAGGAGGAGATCCTGCGTCGCACAAAGACCGACCCCCACTCTTTAGGTATCAACCGCGTCAACGTTGCCATCCGCAACCTTGATTTCTTCTTCAACGCATTCAACATCAAGCCCGGCGAGAAGATGTGGCGCGCACCCGAAGACAGAGTAATCATCTGGTAAACAGAGTCTAACACTCACACAAAAACCAAGTCGCCATTGTGGTTCTCACAATGGCGACTTTTAATTCTAAAATCAAGTGTTGACACTTATCATTTAAAAATTATTTTTTAAGTTGCCTCTTGCCCATCGGCAAGACGTTGACGCACAACTTCATACATCATTATACCTCCTGCTACCGAGACGTTAAGGGAGTTGATATTGCCAAATTCAGGTATGGCTACCAGGGCATCGCACTGGCTCATCACCTCTCGTGAAATGCCTTTTCCCTCCGAGCCCAAGACAAGAGCGACAGGACCTGTATAGTCCTCTTGGGTGTAATTTACCGAGTTCTTGTCGCTTGTGCCTATGATGCGACATCCGCTCTGTCGCAGATAGGTTATTGCGTCACGGAGATTGCGTTCACGGCACACGGGCACGTAGTTCAGAGCCCCTGCCGAGGTCTTGATTGCGTCGCCGTTCACACTCACACTCCCCTTCTCAGGAATCACGACAGCTGTCACTCCAGCACAGTCGCAAGTGCGTGCTATAGCTCCGAAGTTTCGCACGTCGGTAACTCCGTCAAGCACAACAAAGAAAGGATTCATTCCTTCATCGAAGGCTGCCGGCAGCACTTGTTCCACTTTATAGTAGGTGATTGCTGCGAGCATCGCCACTGCCCCCTGGTGATTCTTGCGAGTGAGGCGGTTGAGTTTCTCGACTGGCACCCGCTGAATAGCTATGTCATGCTCGCGGGCAAGGTTGATGAGTTCTCGTGCCAAGTCGCCGCTCAAGTCTTTCTTGAGCAGTAGTTTGTCGATTGTCTTGCCAGCCTCGATAGCCTCGATGATGGCGTGAAGTCCGAAGATTAGATCCATTTTTAAGTGTTTAAATGTTAAGTGTTAGTGGGCTGCACATTGTTTGTTGCGATGCATCGCAACAAACGGAACTTATTGGTGATTGCTTTTGATGAGAGCTCGTGCGTTGTCGATGGCGGCCTGGTTGAGCTGGCTGCCGCTAAGCATACGGGCAATCTCGGTGACGTGCTCCTCGTCGCTCAGGCGTTGCACGTGGGTGAGCGTGTGGGTGGGTGTGTCGGTCTTGAACACACGCAGGTGACTGGTTCCATGGGATGCCACTTGTGGCAGGTGGGTGATAGCTATCACCTGGATGTGCTTTGCTATCTCGCCCATCATGTCGCCAATCTTGTGGGCAATCTCACCCGAGACACCTGTGTCTACCTCATCAAAGATGATAGTGGGCAAGTTCATTGAACGTGCTATCACCGACTTGATACAAAGCATCAATCTCGAAATCTCGCCTCCCGAAGCCGTGTCCTTGACCGGCATCAAGCCCTGGTTCTTGTTGAACGCGAAAAGGAATTCCACACTGTCGCAGCCATTGGCATTGAGTTCAACGGTGCTGAAATCGATGCGGAACTGCAGGTTTTTCATGCCCAAGTTCTGAGCGAGTGGCAGCAACAACTCAGTGAACCGCTCGGCAGCCAGCTTGCGTTGTTCCGAAATAGAACGGGCATGCTTCACGGCTTCTTTGTAATGATTGTCAAGCTGCTCTTGCAGGGCATTGATGCGCTCTTCGCTACAGTCGATTGCGGCAAGACGTTGTTCATATTGTGCCTGCAGCTCGAGCAACTCGTCAACGGTCTTGACATTGTGCTTGCGCTCAAGAGAGTAAATGACATTAAGCCTGTCTTCCACTTGCTGCAAAGCGGCAGGGTCGCTGTTAAGGCTTTCTTCTATGGCTCCAACGCTCAGAGCAATATCTTTCAAATCGATGAGAGCATTGTTAACACGCTCGCTCATGCCTGCCATTTCGGTGAGGTTCTCCTCGGCAGATGCAAGAATGTGATGGGCGTCCTTGAGCTGGTCGAGCAAGGAATTGTCTTCGCCGTCAAGCACGTTGACAACCTTCCACAAGTCCTCTTTGAGACTTGTGGCACAGGCCAAGCGTCGCTGCTGTTGCTCCAGCTCTTCATCTTCGCTGGGCTTGAGGTTGATTTCCTGAAACTGATTCAGCTGGAATCGCAGATAGTCCTCCTCGCTACGGGTGCGGTCATAGTTTTCACGCAACTCAAGCAGCTGTTTCTGGGCAGCTTTATATTTCGAATACAGGCTTTGATAGTGCACCAAGTCGCTATCATGAGCCGCAATATTGTCCAGAATCGAGAGTTGGAACGCCGGTCGTGACAACAACATATTGCTATGCTGCGAATGGATGTCGACAAGACGCGTCATGAGTTCCTTGAGTGTGGAAAGAGGCACAACACCATCGTTGACAAACGCCCGCGAACGTCCATTGGGGTTTATCTCGCGACGTGCTATGAGTTCATTGTCAAAATAGTCAATGTCATTGTCGTCAAAGAAAGACTTCAAGTCATAGCCCTTGATGTCGAAGATTGCTTCAACAATCGTCTTGCGCTGCTTGTCACGAATAGACGACGAGATGGCACGCTCACCCAAGATGAGCGACAAAGCTCCCAATATTATAGATTTTCCCGCTCCAGTCTCGCCAGTGATGATTGTGAGCCCTTGCTCAAAGTCTATCTCAAGCTGGTCGATGAGAGCATAGTTGGTTATAGATAATCGTTTCAACATTTGTCAGAAGTCAGAAAACAGAGAGGCGCTACCACTGAAAAAACTTACTACTTAAAACTTATAACTTACTATCACCTATTCTCGGTGCTCTTGATTCGGTTAAGTCGTTCGGTCTCGGTGGGATATAATGGGTACAACAACTCAAACACCTTCTCCTTCTCCGAGCTATTGGCCTTGGAATAAATATTTACAAGCTCATCTAATTTTGCATCCTTAAACATCGACAGGCACACCGACATGGGCGCCACGTCATAAATTGCCTTCAAAGTCTCCAACTGTTGTGTGACTGTGGCGCGTCCCTTGTCGACACTTGTTGCCATTTGATCCAAGCCCAAACGATGATAGTTGTATATCACTTCGCGGATGCCTGAAGTTTGCTTGTCGGTAAATGCACTAAGCACGGCACTGCGATTCTTTGAGTCTTCAAACGCCTTCCATCCGCTCTCACCGCTGCTCTGGGCCATGCGCACGATATTGCCAAGCTTTTCATAGTAGGGGTCACCTCCATTGAGTGCAAAAGAGTCAAAATCGATAGCGATAACAAAGAGAGCATAGAAATTGAGAATGGCAGTGAGATTGCTCTGCATCTCCTGCTCGTTGTAGACAAGCTGCTCGTTGTTATCGTAATAGAACTCGACGCGTGTGTCCTTGAAATTTATCAGTGTAGTCGTGTAAGAACTATTATATACCGGGCGAGAACTCTGAATCTGGAGATCGCCTTTCATTCTTCCGGTCGATTCATCATACTCCGAAACAGTCAAGAACATTTTGCATTCTATCTTCTCATTAACGGCAAACTGTGCATCGGTCCACACGGTCGTGTTCAGATACTCGTTCACCGCCTCTTTCAAAGTGTTGAAGATGTCTTTGTTGGCATTGGCCACTTTCTTGGAGTCAATCTCGAAGGTGCAATTAAGCTCTTGAGCTCCAACCCCAAGACAACATAAAGCCGCCACAGCAGCTAATAATATCTTTCTGAAACTTATCATTTCAACAATTTTATTGTTCCTTAATCTGGCATGAGTTTATTATATATAATAACGTATAGAGCAACAAAAAATTGTACTTTAACTAAATAGATAAACAAAAACGCACTTCACACAATTTGAAGCACGCTTTTGAAGATGAAACGGGTATGGGTTGGAGAGTCAATAAGAACGAATAGATTCATGCTCTTTGGAGTCACGGTAGACATTGTTGGCCTTATTGCTACCGAAGCTGTAGATAACACGCAGTTGCACCGAGTGTGAATGGATGTTGTTGCGGGAAGTTACAGTATAGTCCTTGTAATGGGCGGTGGAACGGGTGACATTCCAGCCAAACGGGTCGCTAACTGAAGCTGTCAAAGTCAAGCGGTTGTCAAGAAGCATATAACGCAGTTCGCAGCCTATTAAAGACATTGACTCGTAATGCAGCATGCGCTCATTATATGGGAAATAGTGGCTGAATCGCATGTTAAAGATGAGATTCTGCCGACGGTTTAGCACGAATGACGTATTGAGTTCAAGCTTGCCGCTCCAGTCGCTTTGGTCAAGGTCTTTGAAATCGGAAATCTTAGACTTTGCGTAGGTGTTGAAAATCTCGCCACCGATGTTGATGTTCCACCAATCACGCAGTGAGCGATTGTAGGAAGCATAAAGGCCTATTTTGTTGCTGTCGAAACAATTCTCGGGTATGGTTTGCTGACTATCGTCGGTATTGAAACGCGTCACATAACCTATAGAGTTATGGTTGTAGGAATTGTAAAGCACGGCATAGAGGCCATTATAACTGTAGCTTATTTCAGCATTATGTGCTATGCTTGGTCTCAAGTCGGGGTTGCCCGAAACATAGTCGCTTGTGGTTGTGTAGTAGCGGAATGGGTTGAGATCGGCGAAATTTGGCCTGGTGATTCCCATAGAATATGATAGAGAGAAACGCCCTGCATTTTGGCTATTCCAACTAAGATTAAGCGAAGGGAAGAGATAACCGTAGCTGTTGTTGTGACTCTCATTGCCTATGTCCTGTAGCCCTTTCACATTAGTATACTCATAGCGAAGTCCTAATTTCCCGAATAATGACTCCGAAAAGCTCTTCTCAGCACTGATATAGACGGCTGCGGTGTTTTCGTCATAGTTGAATCGATTGCTCTGCAATGGGTCGTTAATCCATCCGCCAGCATCATGATTACAAACATCTAAAGCGGTGTTGTTGTCTATGCTTGTGAAAGCAACTCCTGTTTCCATCCTGAAAGCTGTAAATGGCAGAGTTGCATCGATTTTTGCTGAGTGTATGCGATATTTGTTGTGCCCCTCGTTGGTGAGTTTTATCTCATTGTTTGCACTGCTGGTTGTCACGTGAGAAAACGACTTGCTGCTGCGATTGAAGTAATTGTAGGTGAAGCTGAGCGTCTTGCCTTTGTCATCTAATCGCCAGTCGGTGAACGCAGTCAGCGTCAATGCATTATTTGGCCTTGATGGTGAATGATTAATGGAGTTGAAGATAACATTGTCGTCGATTGTTATATCGCTGAGTTCACTATTGAGGCGATTAGTACTGAAATTAGTGATTATGCCAGCGCATAGCCTATCAGTGAACTTGTACTTGAAAAGACCATTGATGCCGAAAGTCCTGTTGGTGAAATGGGTAGTGCGGTTTGATGTCTTGACGTAATTGTTGAAAGTGAAGGTTCGGTCAAGTTCATTGATGCCTTTTATGTCGCTCCAACTAACGTCGGCCGAGAGTTCCACCTTGCGGGTGGTGTGCGACAGATTACCTCCGAGCATATAGTTAAAGCTCTCGCGAATATTTCCGTTTGCCCATATATTTCCTCGCGTGCCTAACGACTCGTTACGGGTGGTGATACTGATGAATGCGATATTGGCTCCAGCATCATATTTTGCAGGCGCATTGGTAAGAAGTTCTATTTTCTCAATTCCTGAGGCTTGCAGGTTCTTGAGTTGCATGGCGATGGCTTCATCACTCATCTCCAAGAGTCGACCGTCAACGATATACCTCACCGACGACTTTCCTGCCACAGTCACCTGGTCGCCCACTACCGACACTCTTGGAATGCGGTCAAGCACCTCGATGCCGTTCAGGCCCCGAGCAAAAGTGTCGTTCTTGGTGAGATATATAATGCGGTCGGGTGATTGTTTGAGTACAGTACGATGCCCAACAACTACCACTTCGTCGAGCTCCAAGACTTTATCCCAGTAGTCGGCTATAGAGTCCAGAGCGATAGAGTCATTCACATTTTGTCCATAAAGTGACACAGGAAGCATAGCCATCAACACGATGGCTTGAAAAATTTTGTTCATATCACATTGTTTTTAGTTATTTGAATGCTTTTTCCTTGCCTTGAATGAAGAAAAAACCTCCACCATGACGGTCACGTTGCAAACCGATGTAGATGGTTTCTCCGTTGTTGATGATTTGGAGTGACGTGTATTGCCCGTCACTGTTCTGATGGTCGGAATAATGTGATGCTCTGGGCGCATCTCGTTCAATGGCATCTGCTATTTTCTTGATAATTCCTGGATTGTTTGTTACCGTAATTCCACGATAGTAATTACCATTGCTTTTGTAGATGGAAATTGTGACACTCTTGCTGCTGTTGAAACGGCCGTCAAATAGCTTTTCGACATTCAGTTTTGGTGGCTTTGCAAAGACTGCAATTGCAGTTACCAAGCACAATATTATTATCGCTAAACGTTTCATCTTGATTGATTTATATGGTTCATAAATTCTTCTACCTTAGCTTTTTCCTGGGCCTGTTGCTCGTTGACAACCTCCATGAACTGCTGCATTTTGGCGACATCGGCCTCGGCGATTTTGTGGGCCTCCTCGGCACTCGCCCTCTTCCCTGCGACATAGACGATACAGTTGTCGTCATCTCTATTGAGATTAATATGCTGGAATAATGCAAATGCTCCCAGCACAATAACCGCACATGCCGCCACACGCAAGGGCCAACTCCAAAAGCTTTTATGCGGTTTCGTCGCTTTCAATTTAAATGACCGTGAAACAGCCATCAGTTCTTTTGTCTCATTGATTAATGGCGAGTCAAAATCGCTCTGCAACAGCACGTATTCTAATTCTGTTTCCTCCAATACCGAGAGTTGACAATCCATATAAAGCTGGCATAGCTTTTCAACCTCTTCTATGGTGAATTGATTATCGGGATGTTTCATTGGTCCAACTTTTTTAAAGTTTCACGAATCTTTTTGCGCGTGCGGCTCATGTTCATTCTCACCGCCTCAACCGACATCGACAGACGCTTTGCAATCTGCTCATAGTCGCAGCCATCATGGGTGACGAGATTGAGAATCTGCCGTTGGAGTGGTGTCAACTGCTGTTGCAGCAGATGCTCAAGTCGTTCAATGTCTTCAATGTCCATGCTGCATTGTGGCACATCGCTTGAGCCGATGGAGTCGATTGGAACAGTGCGTTTTTTCCTCAGCTGGTCGATGCAATTGTTTCGCAGCACCGCCACGAGTTTGTTTCTCGCTTCTTGCGAAGTCTCCATATCGCCTTTGTCACTCAACTTTAGCCAGGTGTCTTGAAGTGCATCTTGGGCATCCTCATCGTTTTGCAGATAACGCATAGCGATGCGGTGCAGCTTATCGCGCAAGCCCATGAATGAAGATGTCATCAAGTCAAGTCCCATGTCACTATAAAGACGTTTATCACCCCCGTAACGTAACAGCAAAGAATCAAATAATTGTTTTGAAAAAAATCAGCCGAAGGCAGAAACCACCTCGGCTGATGGGAAATATAGGGTTGAAGCTGGTAAAATGATTACTTGCCCAGGCGGGCTTTCTCGTCACTGCCGGCGCCAGTGCCACGATATTTGCTCTGGGCTATGTTGAACTTGTAGCGCACGGTCACTTGCAGCTCTCGCGAGTCGCGGTGCGACTCTTGGCACATGTTGCGCAAGCCATAGCGCAGCTGCACCTTTTCTTGTGCGTCGAGCAGGTTTCGCCCGGCAATCTTCACACTCAGGCGGTCGTTGAGAAATGTCTTGGTCAGGCTCAAGTTGAGGTTACAAACGGCTCGGGTGAGCGACACGTTCTCCATGTCGCCCTTGGTGGTGATATCGAGGTTGGCATTCGCTGTGAGTGTGGGCAGTATCTTGATGTTATTGTTAAACTGTATCACGAAAATAGGGCTCTTGGGGCTGATAAAGCCAACTGGTGTGGGAATCTTGGTCCAGTCTTTAATCATGCCCAGCGAGAGTTGTGGCTCGTAGATGCCAAACTTGGGGTTGAAGTTGAGCATCAAGCGCATCTTGTCACTGTGGTCAAGGTTCTCGCGTGTGAGCAGAGTTGTGGCCTCGCTGCCAGGTACCTCATGAGCCACGTTGATGATGTGGTCGTTAATGTGCTTGTACTCGGCCATGAAACTAATCCATTTCCACATCACCATGAGCCCCAGCTGGTTGTTGATTGAGGGCTTGAGGGTGGGATTGCCACTCTCCCAGGTGAAGCGGTTGGCATAGGTCACGCAGCTGGTGAGTTGCCAATAGTAGGGTCGCTGAATCTTCATTGCATAGTTGAGCATGAATTGCACCGCTCCAGCACGTGCCTGGAGCCCCACGGTGGGGAACAGATGGTGATAGGTGCGGCTCTGCTCGGCAATGCGCTCGCCCATGTTGTAGTAGTCGCTTGCCACATTCTCATTGCGCAGTCCCAGGCGCATTGAGCCAAAGGGTAACGGGCGGCTGTATTCCACGAAGAAGGCATAGTTGTTCTCGCGCTGCTCGGTCACCGACGAGGGAACAATCTGCTCGGGGTTGATATACTCGTCGTTGCGGCGTGTGTTGCTGAGTTCGGTACCAGCCTGCAGGGTGCCGCCAAGCACAGGCCACGAGAGCACGAGTTTGCCTGCCAGCAGCTGGTTGCGCGCCACGCTCTGAGCTGTGACGATGCGACTGTCCTGTTCCTGGCTAATCTCGTTGTTATACTGGCATCTGCGGTCCTTGCTGAACATGTAATCGAGGTTCACATCAATACCCAGCTTGCCCACCCGGCCGTTGTAGTAGGCATTGAGGGTGTGGGGCATGTTGTAGGTTGAGTGATAATCGGCAGTGTTTTCAACGTGGTCGTAGAATTGGCCATCGGCAATCACGTCGGCAATCATCGTGCCGTGGCTTTTGTTCTTGAAGTACCACTTGGTATCGTAGCGCACGCCCATCGAGTGATTGTCGCCAAGCACATAGTTCACTCCCACCGAGCTGTAGAGCGACTGGCTGTGACTCTTGTCCTTGAGATGCTGGTCGAGGAGCCAAGTGGTGTCGGCCTGCACGTCAAACTTTATCAAATCGTTGTTCTCCCAGCGGTCGTCGTTGTACCACACTGCGCCAAACACGTCAATACCGCCCTTGCGATAGTTCCAGTTGATGCCCGTTGCTATATCAACGTTTGTGCCCTGATAGTAGTTGGCCTCGGCATCAAACGAGAAGCCTTCGCCTTGCGGACGCTTGGTTTTGATGAGGATTACACTCTCCACATCGGCCTTGTATTTTGCTCCGGGATTGGTGATGAGTTCCACGCTCTCGATGTCGTCGCTCTTGAGCTGGTCGAGTTCGCTCTTGTTGCGCATCTCGCGGCCATTTATATAGATTACTGGCGAGCCTTTACCAAACACCTCGATGCCGTCGCTTTTCTTTTGCACGCCAGGCAGATTTTGCAGCACATCGCTGGCGGTTCCTACACGGCTCAGCAAAGTGCCGTCGACATCGGTCCTGATGCCCTCGGTGGTGAGTTTGAACGTGGGACGCGTGGCTTTCACCACCACCTCATCGAGCATTGTAGCCTCGGGTTGCAACTGGATGGTACCCAAGTCTCCAAGGCTGGCGTTAATATATTTTGTCTCGTAACCAATGTAGCTTATCTTCACTAACGCCTGCTGGCAAGAGCAGTCGATGGAAAATGTGCCGTCAAGCTCGGTTGTTGTGCCTGATACATAGGTGCTGTCGTTAGGGCTTAGTAGCACAACGTTGGCAAAGGCAAAAGGCTCACTGTTCTCGTCAATCACTGTGCCAGTGAAAGTTGTCGCCATCATTGCGACAGTGGTAAAAATTGCTGTAATAAATAAAACTGTACGTCTCATATCATTTTGTTGTTTTGATGATTTTCAACTAATCACCGCTATTGAGCGGTTTCATGCTATAGACGTAACAGGCTGGGCAGAATGTTTCACTCCGCCACCACTTTTTTCAAAAATCTTGATTTAGGTCAAGGTTTTGGTACAAAAATGAGGATGTGTCAAAATTCAGAATTCCCCATTATGTAGGGACAACGCGTGCGTTGTCCGAAATACATGGAATTGTAGATTATGTTGTTAATTAGGGTATTATCTGTAAGCGGACATGGCACGCCATGTCCCTACATTGACCTCGAATATCAAACATTTGTATTTTGACACACCCTCTGTAGGAATTGTTTTTATGCACATTTTTCCAAAAATAGCCTTGCTTTATTTAAAATTGTAGTACCTTTGTAAAAACTATGTCAAACTTCTAAAATTTTCACATTATGAAGAAATATCTCTTATTATTGGCAATTATCTTGCCTTTCGTCCTCACTTCATGTGGCGATGATAAAGACGAACCAAAGCAATCTCTTGAGCAGCAACTTATTGGTTCATGGGTTGGAGATGTATATAACATCATAGAAGGCAAAGTTGTCGTGACACATCCTCATTCTGGTTATATACTTTTTAATGCAGATCATACTGGCAAGGGATGGACGATTATTGATGGTGTTAAATCACCTGACATGCATTTCACTTGGTCATTGAAGGGCAATGTTTTGACATTGAGTAATGGTTCTTCAGAACCTGAGTCTATGGAAATATCCATTAAAGATGATGTTTTACATACAAAACAAGGTACTATAGAATTAGACTACATTAGAGCAAAGGGCTAATCTCCCATTATAGTAAAAAATATGGCGCTCGGGTACAAACTCGGGCGCTTATTGTATGTTGGCGCATCCCTCTCTAAACTATAATCTTAATCTATATTGAGGATATTTTATTTTAAAATAGAAGGCTCTAAAAATAATGATTTGAACTAAAATGAGGGAGATGAACTGCCTCTTTGATAGATGTAATAAACTGTTGATTCATTGTCTTTCCCTTTCCAGAATGGTGATACGATATCTAACCATTCCGTGTCCTCATCTTGGAAAATGCCATTGAAAACCATATCAGTACTATACCAATAATAGTTGCTGCCTTCTACGTTGGCCAAAATGTTGATATAGGATTGCCCATCTTTCCAAAATAGATTCCAGCTGCCGCTGTAGTTGCCTTCCACTTCAGTTTCCCAGTCGGTCCACACCTCTTCACCGTCAACCATCACCTTTTTTCGATGCAGCCATTTGATGTATCCTGTAAGAGTGCCTTCGGCCGATAAATTTAATTGTTCAAAGGCTTTGTCATTTTCGTCAATTCGCTCTTGCCACCACGATCCAACTATTTTGTCGGCGTACTTGCTACGAAGTTCATTAGTTTTTAATTCATTCTCGCTGATAGGCTCATCTCCACCACAGCCTGTTAGCAGGATGGAGATTGAAATGATTAGGAATAAATATAATTTTCTCATACTCTAATGTTGTTTGTTTTTGTATGGTAAACGCAGTTTCAACTCGCGATATTGTGAAAATGCTCTTTTTATTTTCCTCGTGAGATGCCGCCTTCGAGGTCGTTGTTCTCAATAGTGACATCGGTGGTTTTTACTTTGTTTTTGAGTTTACCGAAACGGTAGGTGATAGTAATCCTGAAGAAGCGGCCATTAGAGGGAAGGCAGCTGTCGCCCCAGCCCACGATGTCGCCCTGGGTTGTGCGAGTCTTGTAGTGTTGGTTCTTGTGGAATGGCGAGTTGGCAGTGAGGCGCACGGTGAGTCGATCATCGCTCAGGAACGAGCGTTGAAGCGTGAAGGCATAGCGGTTCCAAGGCTCCACAACCGAATAGATATTGTCGCTTGAGCGCCCAATGTTTCCAAATGTGTAGGCTGTAACTTGTAGTTTCCAGGGCAGTTTCTGTGCCACATAGAGGTAATAGTACATTGATGTTTGTCTCAGTTCCAATCCAAGTACGTCACTCTTGTAGTTGCAGTGACTCAGGTTGAGATTGGCGACAAATGTGGTGTTGTCAAAAGGCTTCCACTGGATGTAGCTCTCCAGTTGCCAACGATGCTGGCGAATCACGTTGCCGTAGGTTTGCACACGCGTGTCGCCACGGGCATAGATGATTGACCCCAATGCGTTGCTCACGAAACGGTATTGAGGCCACAGCTGAATGGTGAGCTTAGAGCTTGTGTACATGTAGGGCAAACCTATCGAATGGGTGCGCACACTGCCAAGCATGGCATTGCCAAACTGTTCTCCTCCAGGATAAATGCGCACTGCTGGGTTGAGGTAAGTAATACCTGGACGATTGATACTAGTGGTATAGACCAAGCGAATTGACTGTTGGTCGTTGATTTGGTACTTGATGCTGGCTTGCGGCACCCAATCGCTCAGGTGCTTGTCGAAGTCTGGACTCTTGCCATTGGGGTAGTGCCCTTTCATGTAGCTGTACTCGTAGCGCAGTCCAGCTCGGGCGCTCCAGTTGCCACGGGTCCACATGTAGTCGGCATAGAGGGCGGCAATGCGCATGGTGTGGTTGAAGTCATCGCAGGTTGGTGCAAGCGAACTCTCATAAAATAGTTGCTCGCTCAGGCTATTGTTGCGGCGGTCGATATACTTGGCACCAACCTCCAGCTTATGCCCTTCCCATAGTGGGCGCACATAGTCCAGCTGCAGCGTGTGTTCAGTGAATCGCTCACGCGACTTCTGTAAAAAGCCGTCGTAAGGGTAAGGAAAGTCAACCAGATTGCTATATGTGGTCTCTTGGTTGGAGTGCTGGCGAGTGAGGGCGAGCATGTAGGAGAAAGTGATTTTCTCATCCTTGCGATGGGTGCGGTGCTCATAGTCGAGTCGTCCGTTCCACGAGTGGTGACTATAGCTGGGCATGTAGTAACTCTCGGTGTAGCTATAGATGTGGTTGCCCATTGGGTCGAGCTTGGTGACATCGGCACTGCCCTGTACATTTATCTTATAGTAATAACCGCTCAAGGATGCCGAGAGCAGGTTGAGTGTGTCGATGTCGAAGCTGGCATTGATGTCGGCATAGTGCATGGGTCCGGGATTGACCCCGTGGTTGTGCACGACTTCGCTGTTCCCCGACTCCAAGAATGTGCGCTCAATGTAGCCATTGTTAGTTGTGATTTTCTTCGACATGTAGTGCCAGCCGTAGTTCGCGCTCACGATAGCCTTGCCCATCTGCGCTGCAAGATAGGCGCTGAGCGAAGGCATCTTGAGATTGTCGTAGCTGCCATAGAGCGAACCGCTGATGCCTTCCATTCGGTTGTTGTCCATCATCACAATGTTAAGGATGGCATTCACGCCCTCGGCATCCTCGCACGCGCCAGGATCGGTGATTACCTCGATGCGCTTGATTGACGATGCGGGTATCGCCTTGAGCACGTCTTTCGCATTCTTGGTCAGGCTGGGGTCAAGATGACCGTTTTTATAAATCTTGAAATTGGTGTTGCCGCGCACGAGGATGTTCTCCTCGCCATCGACTGTGACCATGGGCACCTTGCGCAGCATGTCCATCGCGGTTTGCGTCTTTGAGTCATTGTCGGCCTGCACATCATAGGTGGTTCGGTCCACTTCCTGCTTGATGAGTTGGCGTTGAGCTGTCACAGTCACTCCGTCAAGCAGGTTGTCCCAAGCGGTGGTATCGGCAGGTGCGGTAGATGTCGTGTCACTCGGCGTTTGAGCATGACCCATTGAAAACACTATCACAAATAATAAGATAAAAAGCTGTCTCATATATTACACATTTATATATAGAAAGACGCAATCTTCCTCTAAATGCGGCAATAAAACACGTCTTTTTTCAAAAATCTTGATTTAGGTTAAGGTTTTGAGAATACAACATATTACCAAAGTGAGGAATTAGTAACCCATACGAGATGTGTCTACCTCTTTACGTTTTTTCTCTTTGTAGCTGCCAATGCGATAGATAACGGTGAGTGAGGCGCTGGCGTAGTTCATCCAAAGTTTCAAATCATAGTCTTGATTTCCCTGTTTTGAACGTGTGGTGATGTGGTTGTTGAGAATGTTGTTGCCCTTTGCAATCACACTCCATTTCCCGTTATTGGAAGTCCAGCGTAGTGAGGCATTTAAGCTGAGTAGTGGGTCTATGTCATACACGCCCTGAATTGCTTTCGATTGAAAGAATGGGTTGAGGATGAGCTGAATGTTGTGTCGCTGAGATAGCTTGACTACAGCAGTTCCTCTGATGATTGCCGAGAGAAATGTGCGATCAAAAGGCAAGTCAAAGAAGTTGCTACTCTTGTCATGACGATAAAGGCCTGTCGCGCTCACATTGCCATTAAGCCAATTGCCAACGGCGAATTGCGCCGAAGCCGTCAATCCATAGCAGTTGGAGTAGTCAAAGTTTGTTTCCTTCATTATGACTGCCATCCGGTCGTTAGGTTGATAAGGCAGTTGAACAAAATAGTCGGGTTCAAACATCGCAAAAGCCGAGAAAGTGTATTTGCGGTTCAACTGCCACATGAGGTTCAGGTTATAACTCGACATGGGTTTAAGGTCGGGATTGCCCCAAATCTCAGTATATACCGATGAATAGTAAATGCTGCTCATCGTGCTCCAGTAGGAGGGATATACTGCTTCGCTACTGAACGAGAGATTAAGTAAGTTCTTAGAGTTAATGTTCCACATGGCATTGAACTGAGGATAAACACGCCACTCGTTCCACTTGGTAGCGTGGTATTGCTCGGCGGTTAGTGATGCATCAAGGCTCAGCGATTCGCCAATCTGCTTGCTGAAACCAACATAGGCATTGAGAATGCGCTCGTTGTAATCAACGTGAGAGGTGGCATCGACAATGGGCTGATGGTTTTCATCAAGTGTAGTTTGATAGCTATTGTTATTGGTAAACTGCGCTTTGCCGCCATAGTTTAGTTCCCAACCGTTCTTCAACACATGTGTCTGGTCGGCAGTAAAGAGCCATTTGCCAACTTTCTGACGGCTGTCAACATAGAGGTTTCTGTTTGTTTCATACATCACTCCTTCGAGATTCTGGGTGCGCGGGTTCTGGTAGTTAGTATAAGACGCGCTCAATTGCAAACCGAACGGGAGACTATAGCTCACATCTACGTTGTGCATATAGTCGTGCTCAGTGGAGTGCTGGGTGGAGTTAGCGGTGCCAGTAGTGGTGTTAGTTGACTTTGTGCCGTTCCACTCGCCAGTATAGGTCGTGCCCAAGCGGTGGTTTTCGGCAAAGGCATATTCCACTCCTATGTGGTATTGATGATTAGTGCCATCGCTTCGTTGTGTGATTCTGTCACTATATGGCACGCGTGTGTCACCTAACGGATGATTAGCTTTGTGCTCGGCTTGGCCATAGCCCGTGCCACCAGTAAAAGTGTAAGATGCATCTAAGCTCAATTTGCCATGGTTGTAGATAAAGCTGCCACCAGCACTTCCACTTGTGTATTTGTGTTGTTTTATGCCAGCATTTAATTGTCCAGAAAATTGATTTGTGCCGGCAAAGTCCTTGGTAATGATATTGATTGCCATTCCTCGGACGTGGTATTTTGGTGGTGCCGAGGGCATTAACTCGGCTTTTGCCAGCATTTCAGCAGGCATTTGTTTCAATCGCTCTATCACTTGCTCGGCAGTGAGAGTGGTTGCTTTGCCGTTGATTATTAGTGTCACATTCTGACCTGAGAATGTGATGTTTCCGTTGAAGTCTACCACACCAGGAATGCGAGTTATGGCTTCGTAGGCATTATCGGATGGCATAACTTGCAGCAACATAGGCATATTATAGATTATATGCCCTTTCTCGGTTCTTGTGAAAACGCGCTCGCCTTTCACGGTGACTTCTCCTAGCTGGGTGATTTCAATTTGTAGCTGGATGGTGCCCACATTTTCGTGCGAGCAGAGTTTATAAACTGGTTTATAGCCTATGTAGCTGAACTTTGCGATTACCTGTGGTTTGTCGAGCGGGATGACAAAAACACCGCTGGCATTGGTCACACCACCAGTTATATAAGAAGAATCTGACGGATTGAGAAGTCTCACGTCGGCAAACTCCAACGGCAAGCCCTTCTCGTCTAGGATTTTACCCGTGAGATGTCGGTCACTCTTGTGAGTGCACTCCACATAGATTTCGTCGCCACTTTGCGTCATGCGAATGGGATAGAATCCAATGAGTTGCTTGATTGCCTCGGGCACCGACTTGTTGCGCACCGAGGTTGTTACCTTGAAGTCCTCAAGTTCGTTATAGATGAACACAATCTTGTGCTTGGTGGTTTGCTGCTGGATATATTTCAGCGCATCGCTCATCGACGCATTTTGGAAATTGTGTGTAATGCGTTGTGCCATCACTGTGTTCACAAGAGCACAAAGCATGAGTGTGATAATCAATAATCTTTTCATTGCATGCCCTCCTGTGATGATGATTCAACAATCAGTTTGTCTCCCTCACGATGAATATTGAACGTCTCAAAGTGTGACAACATTTCAATAACTTTATCCAGCGAGTATTCAGGTTCCCATTGGTAATATAAACGCAGCGAGCGCACATCTTCAGAGCTATACTCCACATCCACATGATAGTATGCCGAGAGCTCAGTTAATATTTGTTCCAGTGGCACATTGTCATAGAGACGCGGTTCAGTTTTGACAGGTGCTTCTTTGGTGCTTTCGCCGGCAACCTGCGATATTTCTTGTATGGCGGGTTCTTTCTCTTCAGTAGGAACAACTTCCTCTTTATGGGATGTTTCCTTAATATTTATTATTTTCTCAATTCCAAAGAATCCAGTGCGAACGGCTGCATAGGTGATCCCAAACACGGCTATCATGATAGCCGCAGCAGCGGCAATTTTGCGCCATAGAGGAATCATAGTTGCATGGTTTTGCTTTGACTGAGACAAGCGTTGCCATTCAGCATCAATTTCATCATCAGTTATTTGCGACGATTGTGCGGCACTCTTTGTCTTTGCCATCAGCGTATAGAGCTCGCGGCACTCATCATTGGCAAGAATGTCTTGCCATTGTGCCTCGCTGTATTGGTCTGGATTGTCCAGCATCTGGAACAGTAAATCGGTCTTGTTCATTGCTCTGCTTTTTTTAGTGTTTGACGTAATTGGTCAAGTGCGTTGCGCAAGTGCTTGTAGATGGTGGTTTCGCTCACATTCAAACGCACTGCGATTTCACGGAAGGACACCCCCTCGGTAAAATGCAAGCGTATCACCTCTCGACAGATAGGTGGAAATAACTCGTTAATACCCACTTTTAACATTTCAATCTCATGCTCAAGATCTTCGGGTGAAGTGTGTTCCAACTCATAGGCCGATAACAAGTAACGGTGTACTTGGTCGTGGATTTTATGATTGCGAATCACATTCATGCACCTATTGCGCACGCTTAATAAAAGATAGGATTGAGCGGTGTCTTCATGTAGCTCCACTTGCTCCACAAGTAGCCTGGCAAAGACATCGTGCACAATGTCTTTGCTTTCGTCATCGTCGTGCAGCAGTATGCTGGCCAGCCTATACATCGCACGGTAATGCAGCTTAAAGAGCCGCTCAACTTGTAGTTCTCGTTGTGTCATACACTATATATACACATAGAAACCGATTTACTAAACCACAAAAGTACACTTTTTTCAAAAATCTTGACTTCGGTTAAGGTGTTGATATAAAAATACCACGGCGGAGCCGTGGTATTTGGAAGCTTTATTATATAAAGATTATTAATTCTATTTTATATAATCTTTGACCAAGACGTCAACTATGTCTTTGGCTACCTCGGTTTTGGGTTTGCAGGGGTATTCCAATGCCTTGCCGTCGCTGGTGATGATGGTGATGACATTTGTGTCAACCTGGAAGCCTGCGTTTTTGTTTTGCAGTGAGTTGAGAACTATGAAGTCGAGGTTTTTGCGCTGGCATTTGCCCTTGGCATTCTCCACCTCATTGTCGGTTTCAAGAGCGAAGCCCACAGTGATCTGACCTGGTTGTTTCATCTCTCCGATGGCTCGTGCGATGTCGGGGTTCTTCTTGAGCCGGATAACAGGAATCTCGTCCTTCTCACGCTTGATTTTGTGGTCGGCGACATTTTCCACAGTATAGTCGGCAACCGCAGCACATAGAATAGCCACATCGCTTGTTGCGAACTCCTTGACAGCCACGTCGTGCATCTCTTGAGCGCTCATCACGTCGATGCGTTTGATAGCTGGCGACGATGACTTTAGGGCAACAGGTCCAGCAATCAACGTCACTTCAGCGCCACGTGCGGCACATTCCTCGGCAAGGGCAAATCCCATCTTCCCCGACGAGAAATTACCAATAAAGCGCACGGGGTCTATCTTTTCGTAGGTGGGGCCCGCCGTAATCATGACCTTCTTGCCTGCAAGGTCTTGACCTTGTTCAAAAAAGCGCTCGAGCACCTCAAAAATTTTCTCGGGCTCTTCCATGCGTCCCTTGCCAATGAGGTGACTGGCAAGTTCGCCGGCAGCAGGCTCGATGATGTGGTTGCCATAGCTGCGCAACAAGTCAAGATTGTGGGTGGTGGTGGGGTGCTTGAACATGTCGAGGTCCATTGCTGGAGCGACAAATACAGGTGCCTTAGCCGAGAGATAGGTGGTTACAAGCATGTTGTCGGCCACGCCATGTGCCATCTTGGCTATGGTCGAGGCTGTTGCAGGCGCTATGACCATAGCGTCGGCCCAGAGGCCTAAGTCTACATGGCTGTTCCACTGACCGGTGTTAGCTGTAAAGAATTCGCTAATAACTGGTTTGCCACTTAGCGTAGAGAGTGTTACAGGCGTGATAAACTCCCTTGCGTTAGGTGTCATTATCACCTGCACGCTGGCACCAGCCTTCACAAAAAGGCGCACGAGCGAGGCTGTCTTATAGGCAGCGATACCGCCAGTGATTCCCACTATTATGTTTTTTCCTTTCAACATTCAATCAATAAGTGTTAAGTGTTTCTCTTCCCTCTCCTCTCACCTCTTTTCTCTCACTTTTTTCAGTCACCTTATTTAAATTGTATCGTTCCGGTGCTGTTGCGCTGCTTCATCTTGATGTAGATTTCACGGAGCACATTTTTGGTGTCCTCGGCGAAGTCACGGTTCTGAATCCAGTCGTAGTATTGTGGCGTCTTGGTGAGAACATCTTCCACGCTCTCGCCTTTGTGCTGTCCGAAGTTGAACACCACTACTCCCTGATCGTTGCGGATGATGCGTCCTGCAAGGTCCACATTGCGGTTCTGGCTCGAATAGTTAGAAAGATACTCAATGTCGTTTTGCAACTCGTCGCCATATCGGTCGAGCTGTGCTTTCAGCACCTCAAGTGTGGCGCGAGTGTCGGCACATGCCGAGTGAGCATCTTCGAGTTCCTTGCCGCAATAGAACTTATAGGCAGCCACGAGATTTCTTGGCTCCATCTTGTGAAAGATAGTCTGCACGTCAACAAACTTGCACTTGTTGAAGTCAAACTTAATGCCAGCGTTGAAAAACTCCTGAGCCAGCAGTGGAATGTCGAATCGGTTGCTATTGAAGCCGCCTATGTCGCATCCCTCAAAAATCTGAGCGAGACTTTTCGACACCTGCTTAAAAGTAGGGCATTCTTTCACATCCTCGTCGTGAATGCCGTGCACTGCCGTAGCCTGCTCAGGGATGTGCATCTCTGGGTTGAGGCGCCGTGTCTTCTCTTCCTCTCGTCCATCAGGATAAACCTTGATGAGCGAAATCTCAACTATCTTGTCCTTAGTGATATTAAGCCCTGTCGTCTCCAGGTCAAAGAAGATGATAGGGCGTTTTAAATTAAGTTGCATAAAGAACCGTTTCTAAAAAAATTTAGAACTAAATACTTAAAAAACTCAGAACTCAAAACTCAGAACTCAGAACTCTTAAGCCATTACCATCATTGGCATGAGCAGCACGAGAAGGTCTTCGTTCTCACGTTGCTCGGCGGGCTTGAAGATGCCGGCACGTGAAGGATCCATGAGTTCCACAGTCACCATGTCATTACCGATGTTGTTGAGCACATCGATGATATTGTCGTCGTTGAAGCCAATGAGCATTTCGGCGCCAGTATAATCGCACGAAACAACTTCCTCGCTCGACTTGGAGTAGTCGATGTCCTGAGTAGAAAGATGAATCTGGTTCTCCTTGAGGTCAAACTTCACAAGACCTCCAGGGCTTGCTGTCACCGACACACGCTTGATGGCTGCAAGCATTGTCAATCGGTCGATAGTGAGAGTGTACTGGTTGTCCTGTGGGATTACCGAGTTGTAATTAGGATAACGACCATTGACAAAGCGGCAAGACATACTGTACTCGGCACTCTCAAAAGTGGCACTCTTAGAATCGATAGTAATTTTCACATCGCCTTCCTGCTTGTCGAGGATGCTTGCCAGGATAGTTGCTGGCTTGGTTGGTAATATGAACGACCTCTCAAGTCCTGTAGCGAGTCCCAACTCACGGAAGCGCACGAGCTTGTGAGTGTCGGTAGAGACAAAAGCTATCTCTTCGGGCTTGATATCCCAGTAGATACCCATCATCATGGGTCGCAACGACTCGGTTCCAACGGCAAAAACTGTCTGTTGAATTCCTCTTGCCACCTTCTGTGCTGGCAATATGAGAGTGCTGACATCGCCTTCGGGCTGCGACTTTACCGGGAACTCATTACCGTTAATGCCTATAAAGTTGAACTCACCGTTCATGTAAGTGATGTTGATAGCCAAATTCTGGTCGTTGATATCAACCGACAACCCCTGATCGGGAAGTTCCTTTAGCATGTCAAGAATTTCTTTCACACCAACGGCAAACTTTCCTTTACCCTCGGCGTTAGTCACTTCCACCTGAGTTGTGAGAGTGGTTTCCTGGTCGCTTGCTGTGATGACCAAAGTGTCACCCGTCAAGTTGAACAGGAAATTGTCGAGAATAGAGATGGTGTTTTTGGAGTTAACCACTTTACTCACTGCCTGCAAGTGAGTGAATAACAGCTTACTTTGAATGTTGAATTTCATTTTTTATATATGTTTAATATTATAATTTTTCTATGGGATTATTATTAACCTACAAAGTTAATTCTTTTTTTAAAAATATTATAGTATTTATATAAAAAAAATGCTCAAGATTTTTTCAACAGGGGAAGAGGGGATAGGAATAGATAGGAATAGATAGGAATAGATAGGAATAGATAGGAATAACTAAGAATGACTAAGAATAACTATGAATGACTATGAATAACTATGAATTGCTAAGGATAACTATGGGCTCCACGCATTTCGGGCGAGAGAGACTTTGGAGATAATGCACTATGAGCGCGACGAACCTCCGGCGCGACGCACTGCGTGCCGGGCACCAACAACTCAACATGTCTTAAAAGGAAAGAATCAACAATCAACGCATGGGGGTGATTGACTCAAAAGAATTATCGTCGTAGAATATCATGATATTGACGATTTGTCGTCGCCCTGACGGCTGGGCACCTCGTCCAACCGACTTTGCGATGTTCTGAATTGTGTCACTCAGCGGGGTGGAAGCGGGGCGGCGAGGCGCAGGATTTTGCTCTTCAAAACTTATAGACTGCTGCTGACGTCTTGCCGACGATGGCTGCAAATCATCACTTGCGGCACCAAAAAATCGATTGCCATCGTGTGGAGTTTTGGACAAGTTTTGCGCATCACTATTTTCGAACGAACCAGGAACGTTATCGACAAACATATCGCCGTCACCGAACATCAGCCACATAATATTAAGAGCCGGATAGGCCACGTGAATCTTTGAAATCACCTCGTCACTCACTTTTTTATTGCGTCCATTGAGTAGTTGTGAGAGAGTGGGGCGAGGAATCCCACAGGTGTCGGCAAACTGTGAATTAGAGATTCCATTTTGCTCCAAGAACAATTTTAAGCGCGAAATTATGTCCATAATGCGATTAACAATTACAAATTTTTCGTTTGCAAATTTAAGGCAAGCTGTTGAAAAAACCAAATTTTTAGACACAAATCTTAGAATTTACATTTTTTATTCCGAAAATAGCTGTTTAAAATCCGAACCCGAAGCATAGGATATATATATTAAAGATACACTTTAATATATTGTCAATATCACACTCGTTTTTAACCACTTAACTCTTAAATAAAACCTCAAAACAAGCCCAAACGCCAGAAACAGCCCATTTTCTTGGCCAAACTATATACATTGCCATAGCTATTTGTCTGATTTTCATGCCAATACCCGATTTGTAAAGAATTGTTAATCGTTAAATTATTCCCATTCGCAAACTTTAAAAACGCAAATTCAAGAATTGACATTTGCCATGAGGCACAAAATTGACGTTTCGAATAGTCGAATTTCCTGTTTCGCTTTGCAAAACCAATGCCCTACCCTTTGATTAACTTTGGTAAACGCCAAATGGTAAACTTACCATTTTTATAAGAAAACGGAATTCCTCGTCTTAAAAATCAAGATTGCTGCCAATTATACAAATTTTAGATTCTCAGCGCGTTAAAAAGCGGTTAAAATCAGGTGTTATAGTTAGGTAAATACTCCATTATCAACATGTTTACCCTCCATTGCCATCAACAACAAAACAGTCATGAAAACTACCCAGAAAAGTGCAAGATCGAGACTTTTTAGGCCAAAATAACAGTATAATGTGTTACCATTAAGCCTTAATTACTTATCAGTGGCTATTCGAAGGCTGTTTTAGCGTTTTTTCTGGTGGTCCAGGAGCCCTCTAATCTCATATTATCAAGTTCTCGACACGGAAAAATATCCCTGAGAATTGAAGCACAAGATCAGAGTGGAATCATCACACCGCCACCCTGCCCTATTCCACCCCCTTTTCCCCAAGTCAAATTATTAGAGCCAGAAAAATATTCAATTCTCAAGAAGATAATTTTTGAGTACCAAGTCAAAATAGACGACTTTTGGACAAGATTATTTTAGTTCATAGTTCACAGTATTGAGTGATAAGTTGAGCCGCGTTGGAACACTTGATGCGATGGAATCACCGGAATCACCTAACTCACCTGACTCACCTGACTCGGACGGACAAGGCACGCCTTGTCCCTACAGTTTCTCACCTGACTCACTTGACTCACTGCTCACATATCATGCTGTAACAATAAAGACAAAGAACTCTTGCACTGGTCCAGCGCAAGAGCAAAGATAGTTGCCGTGTGGCTATGTGAGCAATATTATAAAAAAGGTATTGCGGGTTGCTTTGTCAGGAAAGTTCTTTCTTGAGATATCGAGCGGTGATTGACTTTTTGCTTTGTGCTACTTGTTCGGGTGTACCTGTTGCTACCACTTCTCCCCCATTTCGCCCGCCGTCGGGTCCAAGGTCGATGATGTAGTCGGCGCACTTGATGACGTCCATGTTGTGCTCGATGACGATGACGGTGTTGCCCTTTGCAACAAGACGGCCTAACACACCGAGCAGGATTTTGATATCCTCGAAGTGCAGGCCCGTGGTGGGCTCATCGAGTATGTAGAGAGTCTTGCCTGTATCCTTTTTAGATAATTCGGCGGCGAGTTTCACACGCTGACTCTCACCACCCGAGAGTGTGCTTGAGGGCTGTCCCAACTTGATATACCCCAATCCCACATCTTGCAACACCTTAATTTTGTGCAGAATATTTGGCACCGCCTCAAAGAACTCCACCGCCTGGTTGATTGTCATATCGAGCACGTCGGCAATTGACTTGCCCTTGAAGCGCACTTCCAACGTCTCGCGGTTATATCGCTTGCCTCCACACTCCTCACACGGCACCAGCACATCGGGGAGGAAATTCATTTCCACCGTCTTGTAGCCATTGCCCTTACACACCTCGCATCGTCCTCCACTGGTGTTGAAAGAGAAACGCCCTGGCTTGTAGCCACGAATCTTTGCCTCAGGCAAGTTGACAAACAGATTGCGGATGTCGGTAAAGATATTGGTATAGGTCACGGCATTGGAGCGCGGTGTGCGTCCCAAGGGCGACTGATCGACAGTCACAACCTTGTCGATGTTCTCGAGCCCCTCGATGGAGTCGTAAGGCAACGGCTCGGTGAGCGAGCGATAGAAACGCTGGCTGAGAATGGGTTGTAAAGTCGCATTAATCAATGAAGACTTTCCACTGCCACTCACACCCGTGACACAGATAAGTTTCCCTAACGGAATGGTGACATCAACGTTCTTTAGATTGTTGCCTCGACACCCCTTGAGAGTTATCGACTTCCCATTGCCACTCCGCCGTTGGGCAGGTATCTCTATTCTATCCTTTCCATTGAGGTATCGTGCGGTAATGGTGTTGGCCTTGAGCAACTGCTCAGGAGTACCAGCAAAGACCACGTTACCTCCACGCCTTCCGGCCTTGGGTCCGATGTCGACGACATAGTCGGCTTCGAGCATCATGTCACGGTCATGCTCCACAACGAGAATGGTGTTACCCTCGTCGCGCAGATGCTTGAGCGAGTCGATGAGTCGCTGATTGTCGCGCTGGTGCAGACCTATGCTTGGCTCGTCGAGTATATAAAGAACGTTGACAAGTTGTGACCCTATCTGAGTGGCGAGCCTTATTCGCTGGCTCTCCCCTCCCGACATTGAAGCGCTGCTTCGGTTGAGCGACACATAGTCAAGGCCCACGTCGAGCAAGAAAGAAAGCCTGCCGTTGATTTCCTTTACCACCTCTTCGGCAATCGTCCACTGCCTCTCGGGCAAGAGTTCGTGCAAGTGGGTCATCCATTCATATAGCTGTGAGATGTCCATCGTTGCCAACTCGGCGATATTCTTCCCTGCCAATCGAAAGTGGAGTGCAACCTTGTTGAGACGATTGCCATTACATTCGGGACACACTGCCCGCGAGAAGAACTGCCCCGCCCACTTTTGCGCCTTGGAGGTAGCATTCTCGCTCTGCTGCATCTCGATGTACTTCACGAGACCATCATAGGACAAGAAATAGTTGCTCACGCTGAGCGTCTCGTTCTTTATGTTGAGCCTCTCGTCGGTGCCGTTCATAATGTCGTCGATAGCTTCCTCGGGCAAATCCTTGAGAGGAGTGTCGAGCGAGGCTCCATATTTCTCACAGATGGCTTGAATCTGCCAGAAGATGAGAGAGTTTTTATATTTTCCCAATGTAGAGATGCCACCATCGCGAATAGAGACATTGAGATCGGGCATAATCTTCTCCTTATCGATTATATTGACAAATCCCAACCCCTTGCACTTGTGGCAAGCCCCCTGTGGAGAATTGAATGAGAAGCTGTGCGGTGCCGGCTCGGGATAGGAAAGCCCCGTCGCCGGGTCCATGAGCGACTTGCTGAAATGCTCGATAGCCTCGGACTGAGCATCCATGACGATGAGCTGCCCATTACCTTGCTTGAAGCAGGTGTTGATAGTGTCGCGCAATCTCACCTCATCCTTCTGTGCCACCTTTAGACGGTCGACCACCAGCTCCACATCGTGATTGCGGTACCTGTCGAGCTTCATTCCGAAAGTTATCTCCCGCAGTTCTCCATCGACCCTGACATGCAGATATCCCTTCTTGCGAAGCTGCTCAAAGAGGTCTTTGTAGTGTCCCTTGCGGTTTTTCACCAAAGGAGCGAGCAGATAAATCTTCTTGCCGTCATAGCGCTCGAGAATGAGACTCAGAATCTTGTCGAGCGAATACTTTACCATCTTCTCACCCGAGATATAGCTGTAAGCATCGCTTGCACGTGCATACAGCAGCCTCAGGTAGTCATACACCTCGGTTGCAGTTCCCACAGTAGAGCGTGGATTCTTGTTGGTGGTCTTCTGCCCTATCGAAATCACCGGGTTGAGTCCTGAAATCTTGTCGACGTCGGGTCGTTCAAGCACACCAAGCATATTTCGTGCATAAGAAGAGAAGGTCTCAAGATACCTCCTCTGCCCCTCGGCAAAGATAGTGTCGAAAGCCAGTGATGACTTACCACTACCGCTGAGTCCAGTTATCACACTCAGTTTATAGTGTGGTAAGTCAACATCTATGTTCTTGAGATTGTGCACCCTTGCACCCTGCACCGACACACAATCGAGATGTATCTCGTCAAGTTTCATTATCAATCAATTACCCAATTCTTGTTATATACTGTCGTCTTGGTTTTGCTACGGTAAAGGGCATCTTTCTTGGGCACCTTCACCTTATAAGTCTTTCCCGTGGAGTTGGTCAATTTAGTGTTGCGAATCCAAGGATTATAGTCACGAAGCTGCATGTAGCTTATTCCATGTGCCTTGGCCCACGAGACCCAACTCGGCACCTCAGCATTTACCTCCACTACCTCATAGTCTATGGGCTGATAGAGCTGATCGCTTGTCAAACGGTATCCGTAACTCTTGGGGTTATGCAGGAAAAGCTTGTAGGCAATGATGCGGAACACATACCTTGAGCTCTCGCTCACCAACCTCAAATCGAAAGAGTTGCTCGCCTGCTGATCGGAGAGCTCGGAAGACATCTTTCCCATACCGGAATTATAGCTTGCACACGCCGTCGCCCAATTACCATATTGGGAATAGGCTTTTCGTAAAAATTGGCAGGCGGCGACAGTCGACTTCTCTATATCGAATCTCTCGTCCACTTCATTGTTGACTTCCAGTCCATATTCAGTAGCTGTAGAAGACATGAACTGCCAAATACCTGCTGCGCCAGCCGTCGATACAGAGCCAACATTCATGGCACTCTCGGCCACTGCGAGATATATAATGTCTTCGGGAATTTTATTCTGCTTCAAGATTTTGATTAGCACAGGGAAGTATCGATTGGCCCGCTTGATAATGAGCGCAGTTTGAGCTTGGTTATAAATAGTGATAATGAGTTCCTTATCCAGCCTCTCGGCCATATCGATGCGGTCGAGATTGATCTTTTCGCCACAGAACTCCATTTGCGCAGGAAGCTTGGGTGCAGTGACCTGTGCAAACGTCCCATTCTGATCATTGTTATCGTGCGCATCGTCCTTGCTGTTGCCCGCTTGAACTTGTTCGGTTTTCTTTTCCTGACTTCTTGAGCAACTTTTAGACGCCATCATGCATAAGATCACGATTTGCCAAATAACCAATAAAGCTATCACGGCAATCATTACTTTGCGCAAGTTCATGCCGCTCCAATGGAGTTTGCCAGCCCCTTTTATGGCGTGGTTGCAGTATGGACAAGTTTTCACATTGCCGTATACTTGTTTCCCACAATTGGGACATGTCATTTGTGCCATATCACGATTTTATACGATAATTGCAAGTTAAAGACATGGAATCAGTCAACCACCCAGTTCCTGTTGTAAACCGTCTTTTTAGATTTGCTACGGTAGAGCGATTCTTGTTTGGGTACATTCACTTTATAGACCTTTCCCGAAGAATTAGTCAATTTAGAATTCCTAATCCAGGGGTTAGCATCACGCAGTTGCGCATAGGTAATGCCATGATTCTTGGCCCAAGTGACCCAGCTCGACACTGAAGAGTTCACGTCAACGACGTCACACTCGATGGGTTGATAAAGCTGGTCGCTTGTGATGCGGTAACCATATTTCTTGGGATTCTCGAGGAAAATTTTATAGGCTATGATACGGAAAACATATCTTGATGTCTCGCTCACGAGCCTGAGGTCGAAAGAATTGCTTGCCTGCTGAGCCGAGAGCTCGGAAGAGATTTTCCCTGTTCCGGCATTGTAGCTGGCACACACTGTTGCCCAGTTGCCGTATTTATTGTAGGCCGAGCGAAGATACTTGCAAGCAGCCACAGTCTCCTTTTCGGGGTCGTATCTCTCGTCGACGTCATCGTTGATTTCCAGTCCATACTGGCGTCCAGTAGCCGGCATGAACTGCCATATTCCCGCCGCCTTGGCTGGTGAGAGCGCATTGGGGTCGAGAGAGCTCTCGGCTACAGCAAGATAAATGAGATCTTCGGGCATATTGTTTTGTTTCAATATCTCGATGAGCCGCGGGAAATACCTGTTGGCACGCTTGATGATGAGCGAAGTCATGGTCTGCGCGTAGATTGTTGCTGTGAGCTCTCGGTCGAGTCTTTCGGCCATATCGATGCGGTCGAAGCTCACGTTGTCGCCACAGAAATTTATTGACATAGGAATCTCGGGAGATGCCACTGTCATGAAATTAGAATTACCCACACTCTGTGCCTCCACCCTCGAGAAGCCAAGACACACTATCGAAATCACTAAAAACAGCTTAAAAAATCTCATTCAAAAAAAGTATTTTGTGTTTATTACTATTCTGGTTCTTCATAGGAGCCACCTCCAATGTCTCTTCTCTGGTAATGCAAGATGTTGATGTCTCCGCTGAGCTTGTATTCCTTGCCGTCACTACCTTTGGCTCTAATCACATAGAAGTACACTCCAGTACCCACCAACTTGCCTCGATAGGTTCCATCCCATCCATCGGAAGGATCGGTGAACTCTTTAATAAGGTTGCCCCACCTGTTGTAGATCCAGCAATGGAACTCGACAATCGATTTGTAAGACACCTTCCAAACATCGTTGACTTCCTCGGTAGTACCTGGAGAGAAGAAATTTGGGCATATCAGCACACTCTCACCGATGTTAACCGGGATGGGGTCGCCAAAGTACTCACAAGACCCGTCGCTGTTGGCCCCATAGAACCGCCAATAGGTAGTCCCTGCTTCTTCAAAAGTATATTGCACCTCATCCTGCGAGAAAGTCATCAACAAATAGTTAAAATCTTGATTATCGCTAACTTGCCATTCTCGGAAAGTGACAGCGTCGGTGCAATAGGCCGTGAAGGTTATATTTACCGGTGCCGAGCCACCCAGAGTTCCGCCTTCGGTCCTCTGCTCGTTGTCGTTGTCACGCTCTTCTTGTACAGCCTTTATCTCAACGTTGATGGCTTTGGTCTGGTAGGTTTCGGTTGTTTTACTCTCGGTCTCGTGCCAGAATTCAAGGAACTTGTCGCCACTGATAGTGAATCTTGTGTCGCAATAAGGCGCCGGCACAGCAATACTGCTCTTCAAGAACCTCTCGGTCTCAACCACCGATTTCTCTTTCCACATGAGTTCATCATCATCCCACACTCGTGTGTAGTAAGTAATCTTTATTTCACGGTCAAGAGTCTTATTGCCATCATACTTGATTTCGGGTCCAGTGCCATCGACGTGCAATACAGCTGTTCCACAATCGCTTTCTGGATCGACATAGGCGTTGTTGAGCTTCAGTCGGCAAGTGCTGTAATCTATCACCCACAAATAGGTCGTCTGCGAGTCCCCTTCCTTGATGATATAGCCTTGACCTGCTTTGACCGGTGTCAAAGAAGTCACATTGCCATTGTGGGCGACCTCGATATCATTATAAACTCTTTCACCCAAATCGTTGATGACAATTTCCTGCCAGCTGACATTGTAAGGGTCGTTGTTGGCAGTGTATTTCATCGTCACACCTTGAGCCGAATAGAGCACGTAGACTGCCATGCTGCCTGTGTTGGAGGATTGTCCTTCCACATAGACCGGCTTGCTGTTGCCTTCAAATTCCACTTGCGCCACAGCCGTTGAAGCAACAAAAGCCATGAGCGCCGCCAAGATATATTTAACAGTCTTCATAATTATCAAAGAAACACATTATATATATTAAATAACGTAGAAGATGAGTCAAAATTGCCTTGTTAGTATTGCGTCATCAGTCTTTGCCGGCAGCTGTGATTGTTCCTGTTTTCACAATTCTCTAAGTTACAATAGCGACAGCAAGTTATATTATAGCTTCAAAATCCTGATGCAATCTATCAAATCGGCAACAGTGCGCATGGCATTCATAGTGTCATCTTGAATCACCACATCAAATTTGCTTTCGAGAGTGGTCTTGAGGTTCTGAGCCTGACGAGGCGTAATTCCCAAGTCATCAACAAGTTTAGATTCAGGTGTCACGTCCTCGGGATTGATATTGAGAGCTGACGCCACCACTTGAATCACTTGCGACTCGAGAATCGCCTGTTGCGATCTAAAGTCATTGTCGATGCCTGGCCGTGGTCGTGGTCCATACAACAAGCGGATGGGATCTCGCCTGACACCATACATGGGTTGAGCCACATGTCCCACCGAATCGGGACGATTGGGAGCTTCCATCTGCACCTCTTCTCCATCAATCACCACCTTATCGGCTGCAGTGAGCTCAACTCCAGGCTTGGGCTGTGTTTCGTTCCTTGCATCGGCACCTGCACAAGCCGTCAAAGCTCCCGTTGTCATGCCTGCCGCTATCATTGTTGTAATAGCTGCTTTGCGACGTTTATTGTTGCTTTTCATATCATTTATCTTGTTAAAGTTTCACATTCTTAAGTCTCTTGTAATGACAGAGCATCACGTTTCCGTTCTGGTCTCTCAAGTGGAAACCGTTGCCCTGGCAATAACGGAACATGTCGCAATGCGCACAAATTCCGGTCTTCATCCACTCGCGATTGCGGTATTTCTCAAAGCGGTTGTTCCAGACATCCCAGAAGCTGTCGTGGTAGATGTTTCCTTGATGATAGTCGCTACGGATGCTCAGGCATCCCGATATCTCACCATCGGCTCTGATACTGGCCACCGTGAGTCCTGCTTCACAGGAGTAGACATAATCTCTCACCAGCCCCTCGTAGGCCCCCAAGAAGCCCTCGCATGCATAGGAGACGTCGATAGAGTGCTCCATGCGTGTTTTGACAATGAAATTAAGCAGGTCACGGAACTGTGTATCAGAGATTTGCAATTCTTCCATCCCCGCTGCCCTACCCATGGGCACGATAGTGAAACATCTCCAATATTTCACCCCTGCCTCGATGAGCATCTTCTTGATTTCGTCAAGGTGATTGATATTATGAGAGTTGACACACGTTATCACATCCCACTCAATGTTGTCATATCGCTCCAATTGCTCGACAGCCATCATGGCTCGGTCGAAGCTGTAATCATTGTTTCTGAGCCAGTTGTGATCGGCTTGCGTACCATCGACATCAACAGCCATGCTGTCGATGCCAACCTGGGCGAGCTGGTCCATCATTTTCTCGTCAAGGAGATAGCCGTTAGTAACCATTCCCCACTGGAATCCTCGACGCTTTATCTCCCGCCCACATTGCACGATGTCGCTCCTGACCAGCGGTTCACCGCCAACAGTCGAGACCATTATCGTTGATGGGTCGTGATGTTGTGCTATGTCATCAAGCACTGGCAGGAAATGCTCAAGAGGCATATCGGTAGCGCTCAATTCCTTGGCGCAATCGCTACCACAATGCCGACAAGAGAGGTTGCAACGCAGAGTGCACTCCCAGAACAATTGTTGCAAAGGATGTTCTCGGCACAAGCGTTGGTTTGCCAATCTTGCCTTCTCGAGTGCAGTATTTAGTGCATCATTCATCACGGAGACAAAGTTAGTGATAATTTCGCAATAAACCAAAAATAGAAAACTGTAACCTCATAATACAACAATAATGTCATCAACTATTCTCGTGTTGTGACATTACTATTATGATTTGTTCATGAAAAAATCAGACGAGCTGCTCTGGAAAGAGGTCGAAGAAGCAAGCAGGGAAAGGAGTCTCAAACTCGAGTTCCTCGTGTGTGACGGGATGCAAGAAAGCGAGTCGAAAAGCATGGAGCCCTAATCGTCCCAACGAATCCTCGATGCTGCCATACTTGTAGTCGCCCACAACAGGATGCCCCAGCACTTCCATGTGAACACGTATCTGGTTTTTTCTTCCAGTGTTGAGGTGCAGCTCAATGAGCGAAAAGTCATCGTTACTATCGAGCAGCCACCAGTCGGTGCTTGCCCATTTGCCACCGTTGTTGAACGGGCTGCTCACGACCTTGCGTGACGGAGTGTCGCGCAGCCAGCTCTCGACGTGCCCATGGTCACTCTCCATAGCTCCCTCAACAACAGCCACATATCGCCTGTCACGAACATGTGCATGCCAATTATTGACAAGCGTCTGCTGTACTTCGACCGACTTGGCATAGACCATGACCCCCGAAGTTCGAGTGTCGAGCCTGTGCACCACATGTGCTGTGCAACGCTGCTTGGTATAGGCGAAATACTGGTCTAAAAGTATCTTCATGTTCAAGCTACCCCTTCCCACGCCCATCGACAGCACGCCATCGGCTTTATCGACAACGATAAGGTATTCGTCCTCATAAAGGATGGAGAAGAACTGGTCGAAGTTTCTCATGGGCATGAATCTTGGGTTCTTGATGACCTCTACGACCATATTGGGCTTGACAAGAAAGTTGTACTGTTTTTCGACATTGCCATCCACTTTCACGAGAGAGTGACTCAGCAGTCCCTTAGCCTTGTTACGGCTGATACCATCCATCTTCTTGAGGATGAAGTCGAGCAACCCCATTTCCTCGTTGGCGAGAAAAGTGGTCACTTTCATTTCATGCCGCGGCACACGCGGTCCGTTGAACATAAATCTTCGATTCTTCATATCTTGAGTAGGAGTGACTATGAGTAGCTAAGAATAGCTATGAATAACTAAGAATAGCTATGAGTGGCTATGAATCTTAAATTTTTTGAATTTAATAATACTTAGTCGAACATGTGGCGCAATCGACTGAAGATGCGCTCTTTAGTAGAGCTGTTGGGCTTGAATGACCCTGATTCCCTAAGCGACTCGATAGTGCGTTTCTCGGATGCGCTCAGGTTCTCTGGAACGTAAACCATAACATTCACGAGCAGGTCACCCTTTCCATATCCGCTCACCGACGGCAGTCCTTTGCCTCTGAGCCTCAACACCTTGCCTGGCTGAGTGCCAGGTTCTATTGTGACTCTTGCCCGACCGTCGACAGTTGGGATCTCGACTTTGCCACCCAAAGCAGCCGTTGGGAAGTCGATCATGAGGTTGTAGATAAGATCTTGCTCGTCGCGAATGAGTTGCTCGTCGCGTTGTTCCTCGATTACGATCTGCAGGTCGCCGGGCACTCCACCACCAGGAGCGTCGTTGCCTTTTCCGCGCATGTTGAGCATCATGCCCTCTTGTACTCCAGCAGGGATACTTATAGTAACCACTTCCTCTTTTTTGATGAGACCATTGCCTCCACAATCGGGGCAGCGCTCCTTAATCTTCTTTCCAGAGCCTCCGCACACGCTACATGTGCTCTGAGTCTGCATCTGTCCAAGGATAGTGCGTCTGATGCGGACCTCGACCCCCGAGCCTCTACAATTAGAGCAAGTCTCGAGTGCAGTTCCGTTTTTAGCACCTGTGCCATGACAAGCCTGACACGATACTTGACGCGGTACTTTTATTTTCTTCTCGGTGCCGTTGGCAACTTCCTTTAGGTTAACTTTCACACGCACCCTCAGATTGGTGCCATGATTAACAGCGTTTCCTCCCGAAGCACCGCCAAAGCCCCCGAAGCCGCCAAATCCACCAAACCCTCCAAAGAGGTCTCCAAACTGCCTGAAGATGTCTTCCATCGACATGCCACCCGAGAAGCCGCCTCCTCCCATTTGGTCGTAGGCGTCAGGTCCAAGTTGGTCATATCGAGCCCTCTTGTCGGGGTCGCTGAGTACATCATAGGCTTCGGCAGCCTCTTTGAACTTCTCTTCGGCATCTTTTTTCTCGGCTTCGGATTTTCCCTGCTGCCTGTCGGGATGATATTGTATAGCGAGTTTACGATACGCTTTTTTCAGCGCATCGGCATCGGCGTTGCGGTCAACGCCAAGAACCTCGTAAAAATCTCTCTTTGCCATGATATTATTATTGACTTAAAAAATGCTTTTTAATAAAAGAATTAAAGGAAATAAAGGAGTTAAAGCTCTGTTGATTTAGTAACTCTTTTGGTTCTACTGTCCTACTACAACCTTGGCATGGCGCAGCACTTTGTCGTTGAGTGTGTAGCCTTTGAGCACAGTGTCGATGACCTTTCCTTTCTGGTCTTCGGTTGAAGCAGGGAAGGTGGTTACAGCCTCGTGAAAGTCGGTGTCGAAAAGCTCTCCTGTCGACTCAATGGGCTTGACATTGTTGCTCTTGAGATAGTTTATGAGTTTGTTGTGAATAAGATCCACACCTTCTTTCAAACTATCAAGGTCACCCCCCTGAGCAATGGCATCGATAGCGCGTTCTATATCGTCAACAACAGGAAGGATACCCTCGAGCACCTTCTCCCCACCGTTCTTAATGAGGTCCTGCTTCTCTTGCAGAGTGCGCTTGCGGTAGTTATCGAAGTCGGCCATCAGGAATAGATATTCTTTCTTTTCCTTCTCGAGCTCGTCCTTAAGCAACTGTATTTGCTCTTCGGGAGAAGCCTGGTCGGCCGCTTCATCGCCCTGCTCTTGTTCTTGCTCATCAAGTTCAACTTGAAGCTCGGGCTCCTGCTCGTTCACTTCTTCCTGCATCACCTCTACTTCAGGTTCTTCGGCCTGTTTTTTATTCTGTTTCTTATTCTTTTTACCCATATTGTTATTCGTTTTATTTCGTTCTTGTTTATATTTCTTATAGTTCTATTGCAAAAACTTTGCCAGTACACATTATTATAAAGGTATGACAAAAGAGGTAGTATTTGGGAATTCATCCCTTGTTTTTTCTGCCATATTGACATCATTAAAGATGCCAAAAACAGACGAGCCCGAGCCAGACATCGAGGCATAAAGTGCGCCACCATTTTCAATAGTTTTTTTAATCGTTGCCAACTCGGGATAAGAGGCAAAGACACTGGGCTCGAAATCGTTTTTCACCACGCCACTCCACTGGCTCACAGTCTTTGTCATATCGGCTTCAAGACTTGAGGTGCTGGGGGTGGGTGTCACTCGAGAATAGGCCACCCTGGTAGGCACACTCACATCGGGCTTTACAAGCAGCAAATGCATGCCCTCGAGTTTCACATCAATGGGTACAAGAATGTCTCCAATTCCCGTTGCCATCACAGGCTTGTTGTAGATGAAGAAAGGACAATCGGCACCCAAAGTTGCTGCTTGACGTGCGAGTTCCTCTTTCACGATACCCAAGCCAAACATGTCGTTGAGCATCAGCATCGTGCTGGCGGCATCGCTCGAGCCACCTCCCAACCCGGCACCGTCGGGGATGTGCTTGTAGAGGAAGATATCGACCTCAGGCACTTCATAGTGCAGCTGCATTAAGCGTAATGCCTTCATCACCAAGTTCTTCTCGACATCACAATCCACATGGTTGCCATAGGTTGTGAGAGTAGACTCGCTGCCATGAGCTGGCACTATCTCCAGAACATCGGTGAGGCCTATCGGGTAGAACACCGTCTCAAGGTTGTGATAGCCGTCGGGACGACGCTCCACTATGTTGAGACCTAAATTTATCTTTGCATTAGGAAAAGTTATCATAATTCTCGCTTAAAACCGAGTGCAAAGTTAGTTAATATAGTTGACAATGACAAAAACGTGAGAATGAGAGGCAATGGTCTTGTCTTCTTATCAAGGTTGGCAAGCTTTGAGGGAGGTTGTGATAGGCTTTTATATATAGCCCAAAAAACAAGTGCCTCGGTAAATTGAGACACTTGTCGTTATCTTGCATTATGCATTGATTAATCTCCTAAAAGTATGTTATAGATGACTGTGATATCGACGCTATTAATAAATCCGTCACCATCTACGTCGCTGGTGTCGATGAAGGTTTCATCGCCATTAAGCAGATAGTTGTAAAGGCATGTGATGTCGATTGTTGTCACCTCACCATCGCAGTTCACGTCGCCTACAACACCAGACTCTTGCTGCTCAATCACTTCCATGTTCACGAGCCAGGAATTGTCGGGAAGCTGCATGAGCTGAGTGGCCGATACCTGACCTATTGTTGGGTTAATCTCATAGATGTAACTCTTCTGGTCGTTGAGAACCACAGCCCAGTAGAACTTGCCTGTGCGCTTGTCGTAGGTCATAGTGCTGGGATTGGTCGAAATATTGTCCTCAAATCCCATGTCGCCCATTGGGAACACCTCAATCTCACCAATGGCACCAGGATTGGCTGTACTTATTGCATAGAGCCAGCCGTCTTGTCCTACACCGTAGAGTATGCCCTGATCGTTGAATGCTATGGCAGCCATTGGAATGGAGGCTGTGCCAATGATAGTGCGTATTGGGGTATTGGTAGAGAAATCTATTGCGGCAAGTTTGCGGTTCACAACCTCCCAACTCATATTGAAGTTGTAGAAAATACCATAGTTCTTACCAGTCACTGGGTCATGAGCCAAGCCGCAGCTTGAGATATAGTTGCGGTCCATTGTGCTCAAAGCATAAGCCTTGGTGCGTTCCCATGTAGTCATATCATACTGTACATGGTAAAGGACATAAGTGTTGGTCTGCTCAAAGTCGTCCCAAACAGTCTTGAAATGGATGCCTTTCATAAGGCCGTCCTCATAAACAGCTCCACCCAGAGGGGCTTGATACACGTCACGGCCCTCGGTGAGCTTGGTGAGTGTGGCACTGGCAAGGTCAAACTCATATATGCCCTCCATGTTGTTGCCATCGGTCCAGGAGTCGGCTTTCACCACTCCACACAGGAATTTGGGTTGATATTCTTTGGCTTGAGCCGAGAAACAGCTGGCAATCACAGTCAGCGCTACCCATAAGGTCTTAAATGTTTTCATTAAAATAGTTGTTTAATTAGTAATGTGAATTTTTATTTTGGGCGCAAAAGTACACATTTTTGCCCAACAATTGGGCCTTTTTCGCTATTTATTTTAATATTTCAAGTTTTGTTACCACTGCTCGCTGTGTATTACGAATTTTAGTTGTAATTTTGCAGCTCAAAAAAATATCGCATTAGTAACGGCACACATAATGATAGGCGAGAGAGGAAGAGCACATGTGGGACTGCTATTTGCCATGGTGGCATTTGGCCTTATGTCTCCTCTGAGCAAGGACATCATAAATCAAAGTCTCACAGGACTGCAACTGGCAACGTTGCGCATCAGCGGAGCGGCAGTGCTGTTGTGGTGTGCCGCGCCTTTTGCACCTCGCCAGCGTGTGCCTCGCCGCGACATGATGCTAATGGCCGTTGCAGGACTGCTGGGAGTGGTGATTGCCCAAGGGGGATTTATTGTGGGCGTTGAGCTCACATCGCCCATCAACTCGGCGATAGAGGTCACTTCGCAGCCCATCTTTGCCATGCTCATGGCGGCACTCATCATGCATGAGCACATCACGGTCAAGACTTCGGCAGGCATATTATTAGGCTTTGCCGGTGCATGCCTGTTAATCATGAGCAATGCCCCGCAGGCGGGACACGCTGCCGACTATCGTGGCGACTTGATAATTCTCGGCAGCCAGTTGGGGTTTGCCGTTTATCTTACGGTTTTCCCGTCGGTAATACGCCGTTATCATGTGCTCGTGTTCAACAAGTGGATGTTCACTTTTGCTGCCATTGCCATCTTACCAGTCACTATTCACGAAATGCTCTCGCTTGATATCCAAACCATTACCTCTCAAGTATTTCTTGAAATCGCATTTATTATTGTGGTGTGCACTTTTGTCAACTTCATAATCGTGACCAATGCTCAACGAGTGCTTGCTCCCACCACAGTGAGCACCTACAACTATCTCCAACCACTAATAGCAAGCATTGCCAGCATTGGAATGGGCCTTGCGACCCTGCGCTGGCAGCACCTTGCCTCCACCCTATTGATATTCACAGGAGTGTGGCTCGTAATCAACAGCAATTCACACCACAGGATTAGGAAATAATCAAACCCCACAATTTGAGTTGCCATAAAAAGGCATGTCAAAAAAAGTGGAGCAACCATGACATTTCAAAGTTGCTCCAACTCTCAGTGCACATGAATTTGCTATAAAAAATGCATATTCTTTCTCAGATATATTATTGGCCATCCTCCAAAAAGGCCTTTCCATTACCATCAATGGTACGAGTCATCATGCGCTCGAGGCTTTGAGAGATTATCAGAGTCGCTTGAGAAACGTCCTCGGCAGTGATGATTACTCCTTTGACACTAAACCCAGGAAGTCCTGTGACAGTAATGAAGGCTTTCAGTAAATTCACATTGTCATCACTAAGCGAAGCGTCGTAATGATAGGCGATGAATGCTCCAATCAAATATGGAAATTGAAGCCCTTCAAGATAATAATGGGCACCACCATGGACACCACCGTCAACCGCTATTATGTTGTCTATCTTATTGAAAGTCTCTGCTGAAAGCCGTGCCAACTGCTCTTGATTCAGCGCATTGTAATCAACTGCCGTCATCAAGAACAAGGATAGTGCATTGAGTGCAAAACCATTAGTGGTGTATTCTTGCTTGCAATAGAGGTTAAGCAACTCCAAAGCACCTGTCTTGCGCTGCATCAGTTCCCTGTAACAGTTGGCTTGGGTCATAAAAAAGAATCCCTGATATATTATGTTTTGCGCTGTGTAAACAAAGGCGTAGGGATGATTATAGCAGGTACGCGCCAGATTTGCTGTCGACATGGCTTGCAACTTGTCGTCGGGTATATCGCACATAGCCATCAATTCCTCGATGGTTTGAGCCTCATTTTTATGTTCTTGCCAGTAAGAGTAATCTCCAGCTTCACCAGTGAGTCCGCTGTCGTCAACAACTGTTGAGGGCCATATTGTGAGCCCATCGTGTTGTTGAGCATAACTGGCAAGAAGTGGCGTCGCGCGCACAGGAGTGTCGCGTTTAATCTCTAACTTACTGCGATTTAATGGCTCATTATTTTTGCCGCAAGCCGTCATCATCACGGCAATTGCAGCAAGCAACAGAAAGTTCAATTTTAGTGTCATAATCTCAAAATTTAATAGTCATTTCTATTCTATTAATGCACAAAGTTAGAAATCTTGCATTATTTTTGCAAAAAAGTGCCATTCTTGATGCAAGATTTTTGGTATTGCAAATTATAATAATAAAAACGATTATGACAAAAACAACACAAATATTATTTCAACTGCTGTTGATGCTTGCAATTGCAGGCATTACGCTTAACTCGTGTGAGAAACAAAGGTTGCCTGGTGATGGTGATTGGTATCCAATGGAATGGAATGATGTGAGCGGACTTTCAATGGTTGACAATGCGTATCAAGTGCCGGCAAGCGGTGGCAGCTATAAGTTTCATTGCAAGAATTACAGCGCTTTTTGGATTTCGTCTATTGAAGAAGACGGTGAGTTATTCATGCCCAACATCGATAATAATGATTGGAAAGATCTCTCTGGACAATGGACACATGTTCAGTGTTTGGCCGATGGCGACCTGGTCGTTACTTTCGAACCATTATCATTTTACAGCTCTGCTTCTAAACGCACGATGAATTTGTGTGTCACAGCTGGTGTTTTCTATTCTTTCAGATTTGTGCAAAATAATAACGCCAATTGATGCATGATGCCGTTCTCAAGAGAGGTCATGTTTTTTTCAACATTATTATTTTAAATATCAACCCTTTTTCTTATTAATACGTTTCTCAATTAAAACTATTAAAACTAATAAAAACGCCCATACAAGAACCACATAATAGAAGTGAAAAAATGACCATTTCAAACTAAAAAAGAATTTGTCTAATAATTCACGTCTTTCATACTTGCATAAATGTTTAAGATAATGTTCCTCAAAATACTGAGCTAATTCATCTCTAATTTTTTGTTCATCCAAATCTTCACTTCTCCCAACTACTAATGTTACAGGAGAGGATGATATGACACTTACCTTAAAGTGTATTTTATCTTTGATGTAAGTGAGGCCAAAAGTTTTATCATACCCAGGATGAAATAAATTGCCTGTCAAATTAATATCTTCGGTTTTGTAAGGAATCAAAAAGGTTATTTCACTTCTTCTAAACCCCTGGTCGTACTTGCCTTCGAAAAATTGATTAAACTTATATCTGTTCTCGGAAATATTAGAATACTGCTTGGAGAGGTAATGGGTCTTAGGAAATCCATAGCAAGCCAATGAGTCTTGCTCAATCATTTGTGTCAGAGTGTTGACAAAATCAGCATAGGAAATGTCATAAATTTTATACTCAGTGCCTTCATAGCTATATATCTGAGCATAAGGGATGTCTTTGCTGTAATGATGCTTATTGTTGTAAGTGTCAACAAACAACACCGATGCAAATAACACCAGTGCAAGAACCGCCGATACTATAATATAACCTATTGAATATTTGTGACGTCTTATCATAAAAAAGGGATAATATATAAAGTAAACCACAAATAGGATGTAGTGCTACCCAAATTTAAAAAAATAGATCAAATGTCGCTCCTGTTAAAAAGTGGCATTCGGCTGTTTGGGATTGTAGCCGCCATACTCTCCTTGTTTAGCCGACAGCACAGCACTATTCTTGCAGCCGCGGCCTGATGCTTGCTGATATTCCAACCTGAACTCAACAATAATCTCTTTCGGCTGAGTTTTTTTCTTGGGGGTTGCAACATTTTTATTTGTTGTTCTCACTTGCTGATTCTTGACACGTCTTTTATGCTTTGGTGCTGCGAATAATATTAATCCAGCAAACACCACAATACCCATTACAGCAATAAATCGTTTCATAATATTGTTTTTTAATGATTACCAAATGCAAAGATAATCAATTAATCTGAATTTAAGATAGATATTTGTCCAAAAGCATTTTTCTTGCTAATTTTGCATGATTAAAGGCTGAACTACTATGAGCGAGAAGAATGACAAGCGATATGCGATAATAGTTGCCGGGGGCAGCGGTAAGCGGTTTGGGAGCGAGCTGCCCAAGCAGTTTCTGCCACTCTCGGGGAAAGCGATGCTAATGCACACTATCGAGAAGTTTCAGGAGGCTGGTGCATCCATCGTGGTTGTGTTACCTGTTGAGCATCAGGAGATGTGGTTATCGATGTGCAAAGAGAGTAATTTTGCCGTCACCCACACGATTGCCGATGGTGGAAAGACACGCTTTGAATCGGTGAAAAACGGCATTGCAGCCATTGAAGGGCTTGCCGAAGGCGACCTGGTGGCAGTGCATGACGGTGTGCGCCCATTAGTAAGTGTTGATCTTATAGGTCGCTGCTACGATGCTGCTCGAGAGACTGGCAGCGCAATCCCTGTTGTCAACCCAAGCGACTCGATACGCCAAGTGATGGAAGACGGAACTTCGCGTCAGCTGCTACGCTCGTCGCTACGTGCTGTTCAGACTCCGCAGACCTTCAGAGCAGAGTTGCTGCAAGGAGCCTACGAAGTGGAAGAATCGCCCCTTTTCACCGATGATGCCAGCGTGGTTGAGAGCGCAGGACATCAAGTGACACTTGTTGAGGGCGAAGTCACGAATATCAAAATCACCACTCCCGTTGATATGATAATTGCCAAGGAGTTAATTAAAGATGGCAGAGGCTCCGAAGTATCATACTCCTCCCAGCCCCCTCTATCTTAGAGGTGGAGCTATTGCCCTAATTCCAAAGAGACAAACTATGGAACGGCTTGCTAAGACCGACATAAAATACTTGCCTGGCGTGGGACCGCGACGTGCCGAGCTCTTAGGAAAAGAGCTTGACATCCACTCGTTCTACGACCTGCTATACTATTTCCCTTTCCGTTACATAGACCGCTCCACCATCCACAAAATCAGTGATATGCAAGGCGAGATGCCTTACATCCAGCTTAAGGGGCGTTTTCTCTCATTCGCGCCACAAGGCGAGGGAGCTAAACGCAGGCTGAATGCTCTGTTCACCGACGGCACCGGCACAATCGAGGTTGTGTGGTTTAACCGTGTGAAATACATCATGGAAAACTATCACACGGGAAAGGAATATATCCTCTTTGGCAAACCCACAATCTATAAGGGTCATTACAACATGGCGCATCCTGAGGTCGACCCTTACAAACCCGAGGCACTGAACCGAGGTCTTGTGGGCGTTTACAACCTCACCGAGAAGATGCACAACCGCTCGTTCACCACACGCGCTTTACAAAAGATTGTCAAGGCCTTGCTTGAGCATCAACTGTTCCAGAGCGTCAGCGAGACATTGCCACAGTCAACCATCAACCGATACAAACTCATGCCCTTGAAAGAGGCTCTGATCAACATACACACCCCACAAAGCATCCAACTGCTGCAGCAATCGCAACGACGGCTGAAGTTTGAGGAATTGTTCTTCTTGCAGATGAACATTCTCAAGTACATAAAGGGGCGCAATGCTCAAGTGCCAGGGCATGTGTTTGCCCACGTTGGGGAGCACTTCAACAGTTTCTACAAGAGCTATTTGAAGTTTCCGCTCACAGGAGCGCAAAAGCGGGTAATCAAGGAGATGCGTCACGACATGGGCAGTGGCAAGCAGATGAACCGGTTGCTCCAAGGCGATGTGGGCAGCGGCAAGACGATTGTGGCGTTCATGACAATGCTTTTGGCTGCCGACAACGGCTATCAGGCATGCATCATGGCACCTACCGAAATCCTTGCCTCTCAGCACTATGAGAGCATTGGCGAGATGGCACAGGCTGTGGGTTTGAAAGCAGCACTGCTAACAGGCTCCACCCGCAAGAAGGAGCGTGAGAAGATACACGAGCAGCTAATGAGTGGGGAGTTGAACATCCTCATCGGTACCCATGCATTGATTGAGGACACCGTGAAGTTCAAGAACTTGGGACTGGCGATTATCGACGAGCAGCACCGATTTGGCGTGGCTCAGCGAGCCAAGCTGTGGCACAAGAACACTACCCCACCCCATGTATTAGTGATGACCGCTACACCCATTCCTCGCACCTTGGCTATGACCGTCTATGGAGACCTCGATGTGAGTGTTATCGACGAGCTGCCACCGGGTCGCAAACCCGTGACAACTGTTCTGCGTTACGAGAATAACCACATGGCAGTGTATCACTTCATTGGTCAAGAACTAAAGAAGGGACGTCAGTGCTATATTGTGTATCCTCTAATCGAGGAGAATGAGAAACTTGACCTGCGTGCTCTCGAGGAGGGTTATGAGATAATACGCGAGAACTTCCCCAGTTATCGTGTGGCCTATGTTCACGGCAAGATGAAACCTAATGAGAAGGACTATCAGATGGGACTATTCGCCAGCGGTCAGGCTCATATATTGGTGTCAACCACAGTGATAGAGGTGGGTGTGAATGTGCCCAATGCCAGCGTGATGGTGATAGAGAATGCCGAGCGGTTCGGCCTATCGCAGCTGCACCAGTTGCGTGGACGTGTGGGCCGTGGCGCCGACCAGAGCTATTGCATCCTCATGTCGAAATACCAACTCTCTAAAGAGACTCGTCACCGCCTGAAAGTGATGACCGAAACCAACGACGGCTTCGTCGTTGCCGAGGAAGACATGAAATTGCGAGGCCCCGGCGACATGGAAGGCACTCAGCAGAGTGGCGTGGCATTCAACCTGCGCATCGCCAACCTTGCCAGCGACGGCGTGGTGCTGCAAGCTGCTCGAGACGAGGCGCAACGCATCCTCGAAGAGGACTTCGAGCTGAAATCGGCCGATGGTAAAATGCTCCAACGCACAATGCGTTTCCTCTTTTCGCGCGACACCAATTGGGGCATGATAAGTTGACTCCTGCTCTTCTACATTGCCCAAATCAACAGGCCACCGCAGATAATAACTCCGGTAACGAGAAGATCGATAAGGCAGTAGCCCATAATGTCCTTTGCGTCAAGGCGAGCTATAGCCAAGGCCGGGAGCGCCCAAAATGGTTGTATGAGATTAGTCCATGCGTCGCCCCATGAAATGGCCATACCAGTCAAACCAGGGTCAACAGCAAGGTTGGCACCAGCGGTGAACATAACCGGCGCCTGAACGGCCCAATGGCCGCCACCACTTGGCACAAACAGGTTGAGCACTGCGGCACAAAGGAAGGTGAGCATGGGATAGGTGACTGAGTTGCTGATTTGGACGCAAGCTTCGGCCATGACACCTCCCAAGCTGATGCCACTGTCACCGATGCCTGTAAAGATACCCATAATACCGGCATAGAAAGGGAACTGCAATATGATTCCGGCAGCTCCGGAGGTTGCTTTCCCAAAGGCACGCACATAGTCGACTGGTGTGGGATGCAGCATGAGTCCCAAAGCAAGGAATATCATGATTACACCGCCAAGATCTAAGTTGGCACCATTTATAAAGAGATGAATCACGAGATATGCCACAAGCACCAGAGCCACGAGCCACGAGAGCAGTTTGCTCTGCTCGAGCCTCTGTGCCGGTGTCTTGGAGGAAGAGGAAACATCGGTCGTGATATCGTCATCATCCTTCAATAGCGCGGGATCGATTGTGAGGACGCCTTGCTTGGGGTGCATCAGGGTGTTGGCGATAGTGATTCCTATTATCACAAACAGCACAGTCACCAGGTTGTGCCAGTCTAAGATGGTTTGCGCCAATGGCACAGGGTCGGTCAGCGCACCATTGGTAGCCATGGGAAGTGCCTCGCCAGGAGTAGCCATCGTGAGGGGTATGGAGCCAGACATGCCTGCATGCCACACTACGAAGCCACTGTAGGCCGATGCGATAAGGAGCCGATAGTCTACGTCCAAACGCTGACGTGCTATTGCCTTAGCAAACACGACACCAACGATAAGGCCAAAGCCCCAGTTAAGCCAGCAGGACAATGCCGACACGACAGTCACAAGAGCTATCGCAGAGGGTGCACTCTTGGGCAATCGTGCCATCGATGCAATGGTTCGTTTGATAACCGGCGCTGCGGCCAAAGTAGAACCACACACAAGAACCAGAGCCATCTGCATAGCAAACTCAAGCAAATTCCACACACCGTCGCCCCAGTGCTCAACAACCTCGAAGGGGGTCTGGTGACACAATGGCATTGCCACCAATGCAGCCACGAAGGTGAGCAATATGGCGAATATAAAAGGTTCTGGCAACCAGCGTTGCACTAAACGAACGCAGAATTTAATCATTTGAGACCATTTGTTTCCTCTAAAAATCATAAAAGCACTTTGAGATTATTGAAAAATCTTTATTATTAGTGACGTGCAAAATTACACATTTAAAAAATAATAATATTCTTTTTGAGGAGGAAAAAATCTGAAGATGCATGAAAAAAGCCAATAGTGTCAAAGAAGGTAGAGAGAGCTGAGGGCGTGTCAAAATGAAGTATTTGATAAATGAGGCCTCTGTAGGGACATGGCGCGCCATGTCCGCTTCTTGACAAAGGCTTGTTTAACAATATTGTGTTTTTCGGACAACGCACGCGTTGTCCCTACATAATGATAATTCAAATTTTGACACAGCTTCTTGAATTATTTAAAATCATTTTTTATTTAATTTTAAGCGTGCAGCACGCCCGAGAAGTCGACCGAGGTAACCGTGGAACCCGTGAACATCGATATCATATTGGTGACTTTGCCCATGTTCCACCCCGAGAGGTTGAGCGAGTTGAATCCGCAGTACTCAAACATCATCATCATGCTGGTTACATTGCCGGTATCCCAGCCCGAGAGATTGAGCGAGGCGATAGGTGCGTTAAAGGCGTAATAGGCACAGTATGCGAACATGAAGTTCATATTGGTAACATTGGCAGTGTTCCAACTTGAGATGTTGAGCAAGGTGAGTATGTTGCATCTTTGGAACATATAGCTCATGTCAGTAACATTCTCGGTGTTCCAGCCTGAGAGGTCAAGCGAGGGGAGCATAAGGCAACCTGAGAACATATTGCTCATATTGGTGACATTGTAGGTGTTCCAGTTCGAGATTTCGAGCGTAGTGAGACCACCGCAACCATTGAACATACTGCTCATGTTGGTGACTGTGCTGGTGTTGACACTGTCCAAATACATACTCGTGCAATTCTTGAAGCCACTGAACAGCTCCGAGCAGTCGCCAGTGAAGCTCACCTGATTGGTGGCGACGACTTTCTTCACTGCCGTGTGACTTACATCATTGCCCCACTTGTTGCTACTGTTGAACTCGCCCGAGACAAGTGTGAGCGTGCCAGTCTGGCTGTTGAAGGTGTATTCCCCCGCCCACACCGTCACCGCCGTGAGCAGCATCACAAGAATAAGTGAAAATTATTTCATAATGCAGATGATTTATGTGTTAGTATTTGAGTCAAAAGTTTTAGCTTGCTACAAAATTAAACAAAATCCATGACAATTACTACATTTTATGATAAAAAACGCTCAAATAATACACATTTTCTATTATTTTCTGTTATTTGCAAATTTCACTTTTGTTTTAGGGAGCTATTAAGTGACAAATTGTAAGTACATAGGACAAAAAACTGAATATCGATTTGATATTCAGCTAATAACGGTGTGATATGTTGTGAAGTATAGCAGACTCGAACTGCTCACCTCAACACTGCCAGCAAGACTCAACTTGCTAAATATCAGCAAATTAAGTCGTTTTTGAAGCACTAGAGTCTTTCCTACCTATTGCAAAATTATATCATAAAATTGACATACACAAATTTTCTTATGATTTTTTAAGAAATTCGATTTAAAGAAAAAATACTCGCAACCATTTTATCGTGATTGCGAGCGAAATTAAAGTAAAGGCGAATCTATTAACAAAATCTTTTTATTTCAGACAGATTATTAATACTATGTTTTGGCAAATAGCTCTTTTCAACATCAAGCTTTTGATCATGAATGTTTTGTCCATTGGAGTGTAGGCAAATTGTTGTCCAACCAAGTCGATTTGGTGTGAGGAAATCTTTCGTTGGATTGTCACCAATAACAGTGAATTGTGCATCAGGATAACGGTCAAGAAAATATTGATAGCATTCTATTGATGGCTTGCCATAACCAAACTCATCGGATATCAAAATGTCTTCTTGGGTAAACCAACGGTATAAACCAAGTGACTCAATCTTGTTGCGCTGTGTAACTGAACGTCCATCTGTGAGTAAACACATTATAATGCCACGAGCCTTTAATGCTTCAAGTGTGGTGACTGTATCTTTTTCCAATGAGATATTTGGCTTGTGATTCCGATAGATATCAAGCAACTGGTCAGCTGTGAACTTGAGGTAATATTTGTCAATCACACTCTTGAAAGCGTTGTCTCCATATAGATAGCTGTCGAGCATGAAATCAAAAGCTTCGGGATGACCGATAACCCTGGCTATCTCACGATAAGCCGACTTCAGGAAATCCATCTCTTTGTAAAGAGTGTCATCAAGGTCGAAGATTATACCCCTCATTTAAATGCGTGCAACAGTCTGTGGGCAAATATAAAGAGCCGACCAGAGTTGCAAAATTTAATTAAAAGTTTATTCTTAATACCATCGTAGCCAAAGCGCTTGAAGGTGCCTATGGGGTAAAGTCCCAAGTTCTTAAGTTCTTTTATTCCTTCTTTGAGTTCGAGAGTCGGAATCTCATCTTTCATAGTGCCATAGAGATAGAAGAACAAGAATAGGTTTATACGTTGGTGGTACAAGTCATACCCTTGATTTGAACGATTCTTATTCGCTTCGTTAATGTGGTGGAACTCTATAGCGGCCTTTTTATAGCATCTTATTCGATTCGCCTGTGTCTTCTTCTCTCGCGAGTTGCACAGGCTCGACGCTCTGTTTACATAACGATGAACGAGACAGTCGGTCACTATTGCCCGTTTTGCATTAATGAAGAGTTGCATCGACACGATGCCATCTTCACCGAATGCAATGTCGGTTGCAAAACGAAGGTTATGGTCTATATACAGTTGACGCCTCATGAACAGGTAATTAACTGAGAACACATATTCTGCCATGGGGTCATAGACCTCGGCTTCAGGACCTGTTAGGACGGGAGATACATTGTAACTCTCATCAAGACTCTCTTCTGGCTCGGGCAGTCCAAGTGCGATGGAATCTTCTACCTTTTTGGTTTTGAATACCAATATGTCAACATCGTTATCAATAGCTGTTTTAAGAAGCCTTGACAAGCCACCAGGGATTAGATAATCGTCGGCATCAATGAATTCTATATACCGTCCTCTTGCCACTTCTACTCCTCGGTTACGTGTCGCCGACAACCCCTTGTTCTCCTGGCTTAACAAGAAAAGATTTGAATGATTCTTAGCAAGCTCCTCAACAATCTTCTCGCCACCATCGGTTGAGCCGTCGTTGATAACAATAACTTCGAAATCATGCTCATCAAGTACCTGGCTATAGACAGAGAGAATACACCTATTGATGTATTCTCGGCAATTGTATAAAGGTATGATAATGCTTAGCAACATGGTGTTTTCAATCAGGTTCAACTATCACTTCGGCATCATAGCGGAGCATCATGAGGTTGTCGCGCCAGTCATCTTTATATGCAAGCGTTTGCCCCTGAAGGTATTCTTTTATTATCATCTCAGGGAAGTTTGCTCCAGCATGATAACTCAGAGGATATCCACCGCCGAAGCGTGGATTGATCTCGCAGCCAACGATTGTGTTGTCACGCTCACGATAGAACAACTGCACACAGATGCAGCCAATGACGCCTGGCTGATACTCTATGTGCTCTTTAAGGAAATCGACCAGGAAGTTATTCCTCGTTATGGCCTTGCTCACCTCGCCGCCACGAACCTCTATGCGCTCTCGCGGAACTATGCACTTGACGTAATTGTCCCTACCATAATACATATCGACAGTGAACTCACGAAATTCGCCCAAATCAACGTATTCCATGAACATCAACTTGGGGTTGTTCCTGATGGTCACCGACAAGTCGTCCTCTGACATTATTGTATGAATGTCATTGCTGCTTGAACCATCATAGGGTTTGGCGAACATTGGGAATTTGGGGCAATTGATGTCTATCAGCCTTGGTGTTTCTATGCCATTGGCGTTGAAGAACTTGAATGTCTCACGCTTGTCGCAACACATTCTCACAAAGTCTGGGTTGGAGACAATCACATGAGTTCCAATCTCTTCAAAACGCTGCCTGTTCTCAGCCAAATATGGCAGAGAAGTGTCGATGGTAGGAATTAAGATGCCTATGTCGTTCTTTTTGCAAATCTCAACAATCTGGTCAATACAGCAGCTTTCACTCACAGGGTGGACCTTGAAACTTGCATCGGAAACATGGCACGCGGGAGCCAGACGAGGCTCCATGTCGGTTGTGAAGACCTTTATGTCGTCACTAAAATCTAATGCGGTTTTCTTAAACTCCTGGACAAGCGACACGCGCCTGCCAGCAGAGGTAATCAAAATGTTTTTCATCTTTTCATCTAAATATACAATAGACAGAGCTGAGAAGTCTCCAAAGGCGAGGTTTTGTCACCAACCAGTGCAGGACTTTGAACTTTGCACCTGGATAGTCTTTCTCGCTCAATCTTTCAAAAGGATATAATTTTTTGTTCTTTGCATCTTTCAGATATTCTTTCACTTTACCGAGTTTGAAAGCTCGGATTGCTCCGAAGAGCACGTAACTATCACGACGGGTTCGACAGCGTTCATAGCACTCACCGTGCAGCTTGTCTCGGTATTCTTCAATCGCTTCGTTCATGCTGCTTGCGGCAAAGATGTAATCATCAAGCATCTTCGACACATGCTCCTCGTCGGCATTGTGCATGATGCTGGATGCGCGGTTTCGATAACAGTATGCGACATTTGGAACCTGGGCAAGACGCTCTGCCTTCAGGAACAGTCGCATATTAAAAGCCGCCTCCTCAAGCACATGTCCAACAGGAAGCTGCAGATTATTCTTGATGAGGAGTTCTCTTCTCACAAGATACCACCACACCTGAGCTGTATAGTTGAAACGGGCGATATAATCATATCCATTTAGAACCTCAAGTTTTTGTGGTGTCTCAAAACTTACTTCAGGCGCAAAGGTTGTCTCCTCAGGCACAGTCAAATAACTAAAGCCAAGCACATCAAGATTGTTATCCCGGGCAAGCTCAAGCAAAGGCTTAATAGCATCAGGAACAAGGAAGTCATCTGAGTCGAGGAACAAGATGTACTCACCATTAGCAACCTCAATCCCACGGTTACGAGCAGCGGACACACCGCCATTCCCCTTGTGAATAACCTTAAACTGAGGATAACGCTCCACAAACTCATCACATATAGCCCCCGAGCCGTCGGTGGAGCCATCATCCACCATGATGACCTCGTAATCCGACAAATGCTGCTGAACGATACTTTCCAGGCAAGCAGGAAGGTATCGCTCAACGTTATAGACGGGGACGATTACTGAAATCGCAAGACTTTCAGTTTTGTGCACTTATCTCTTTGCGTTTTCTATTGTCTCTACGATATAAGCTAAATCTTCGTCAGTTACCATGGGACCACTTGGGAGGCACAGGCCTACCTTGAACAGGGCTTCACTCACACCGTTTACGTAGGCTGGAGCGTCTTTGAAAACCGGCTGCATGTGCATGGGTTTCCACAGGGGGCGCGACTCGATATTGGCTTTGTCAAGAACCTGGCGCAGCTGCTCATAGTCCATACCGAACTTGTTGGGATCGACAGTGATAGTGTTCAGCCAGTAGTTAGGCTCCATGTAGTCCTCGGGAGCTACATGCAACTCGATGCCGTCAATGTCGGCAAAGACCTCTTGATAAACATCTTTAGTGTGAATATGGTGGGCAAGGTGGTCATTAACGATTGTCATCTGGCCACGGCCAATGCCGGCGCAGATGTTACTCATGCGGTAGTTGAAACCAATGTGCTCATGTTGGTAGTATGGGAACGGTTCGCGGGCTTGAGTAGCATAGAAAAGAATGCGCTTGGCAGCTTCCTCATCTGCGCAGATGAGAGCACCACCGCCGCTTGTGGTAATCATCTTGTTGCCGTTGAACGACATCACGCCATAGTCGCCGAAGGTGCCAACCACCTGACCGCGATAGCGGGAGCCGAAGCCCTCGGCAGCGTCCTCGAGGACTGGAATCTCGTAGCGACGAGCCACCTCCATAATCTCATCTATATAGGCTGGCATGCCATAGAGATAGACGGGAATGATGGCTTTAGGTTTCTTGCCCTTGGCGATGCGGTCTTTGATGGCATCTTCAAGCAGATTGGGGTCCATGTTCCAAGTGCCAGGCTCACTGTCAACAAAAACAGGAGTTGCACCCTGGTATGTGACAGGATTTGCACTCGCCGCAAAGGTAAAGGACTGGCAGATAACCTCATCACCCGCCTTTACGCCCAAATTAACAAGCGCAAGGTGAATAGCCGCAGTGCCAGCACTGAGAGCAACAACCCTCTTGCTGAGCGTGCGACCATCATCAGGATGGTTGATAAACTCCTCAAGGTCTTTCTCAAAGCCATTAACATTAGGTCCCAGAGGCACCACCCAATTAGTATCAAACGCCTCCTTGATAAACCTCATCTCCTCACAAGCCTCGCTCATGTGAGCCAGGCAGAGCCAAATTCGTTTGTTAGTCATATCGTCTTTATTTATTGAATTTTATCACCTTAGCTGGCACACCAGCAACAACAGCATTATCTGGCACATCATGAATTACCACCGCGCCAGCTTTCACCTCACACCATTCTCCAATCTGTATGCCAGGGACAACAGTTACTCCTGCACCTATCCAAGAGCCCTCGTCTATATGCACATTACCACATAAGGTTGCATGAGGAGATATATGAACATAATTTCCAACAACGCATTCATGATCAATACTAGCACCAGTATTAATTATACAATGTTTACCAATATTTGCATCAGCATTTATAATAGTTCCAGCCATCACTACTGTTCCTTCGTCTATATTAACACTTGGGGAAATAATTGAAGATGGGTGTATAGCCTTCTCGAATTCACAAGATAGACGATTTGCTATCTTCTTTCTTGTTCGGTTGTCACCAATAGATATTATTATGGGTGATTGACCAGACCATATATGATCAACATGAATCCCACACAACATCTTGACTGCGTCATTGTCATCAAACACGCCATCAACATGCTTCCCCATTGCTGTTAGTATATCAAAAATAACCTTAGCATGTCCACTAGCTCCGTATAAGTACATAGTTAATTCTGTCCGTTAAAAACTTCCATAGTAGCATTCCCTACCTGTGAAATATCGTCACGTTTAATAACTTTCTTTATTGTTGTGAAAATAATATTTATGTCTGTTTTAAGTGATACATGGTCAACGTACCATATATCGAGCTTGAATTTCTCCGTCCATGAGATGGCATTGCGACCGTGGCACTGTGCCCAACCGGTAATGCCTGGACGAACGTCGTGACGGCGAGCTTGCTCTGCGCTATATAATGGCAAATACTGAACCAACAATGGTCGAGGACCGATTAATGCCATGTCGCCTTTAAGTACATTTATTAGTTGTGGCAACTCGTCTATGCTTGTTGAACGGACAAATTTGCCTACTTTTGTCAAGCGTTGGGCATCAGGAAGAAGATTTCCATCGGTATCTCGCTCATCGGTCATAGTCTTGAACTTTATAATCTTGAAAATCTCGGCATCTTTACCTGGACGTTCCTGTAAGAAGAACGCACCTGCTCCCTTATTGGCAAAATGAAGCCAAATTGTCACCACCAGCAGAATTGGCGACAAGCAAATTAATGCCAGCAATGATATTATGAAATCAAGGATACGCTTGAAAAAGTTTTTGTACATTGAAATTATAGTAATTTTTGTGGGCATCTGCTCCAGTCAATAGTTGCATTTGCCTGCTCTAGACTTAAGAACTGCTGAGTCTTTATTAATTTCTCAAGCTTATTCCAGGCATTTTTCTTGCCGAAGTTGCTCTTAAAATAGCGCTTATATCTATTTAATAGAGTGCCCTTCTCTTTAAAGTATTCCTCATAACCTTCCTTTGACATTACGCCACTTGTCTCAGGAAGAAGATCTCCGATATGGAAATAGCACATTGAATAAGGTGCCTTTTTCATCTCATTTTCGACGAACCATAATGGAAAAAAACGGAAATATCCACCACCTGAAAAGGCGACCTGTTTGCCAAGAAGACCAGTCGTGCAGATTGGAAATTCTTTGATTTGTGTTCCATTATATGTTATCATAACAGGTTCCTTATGACCGAAGGATGAAAAGCCTCCAAAATCACGAGTTGCGGGGAAAATCGATGCATCACGCTCAATACCACACTCAGCAAGCACTTCAAAGGTCCATTTGTTGTCCTCGCCAATAGAGAAAGCCGGGGCACGATAACTCAGCATCTTTTTTCCTATAAGTTGCTCCAATGAATCAACCGCTATACGAGTATCTTCAAGAGCTTCTTTTTCTGTCATCTTGTTGAGCCAAGTGTGTACATTGCTATGACATCCAATTTCATGGCCATTGGCTGCTATGTTTTTTACGACATCAGGAAAAAGTGTTGCCATTTTCCCGACACAAAAAAAAGTTGCTTTAGTTGAAGTTTGCTCAAGAAGATTTAAGATCTTATCTAAATATGCTTGATATTCAGCATATTTTTCTCCTCTATTACCGCTGAACTCTTTTTCTATAAACCACTCTTCAATGTCAAATGTTAGAATATTCATGATTCAGAGGTGATTTGTTCTGCTTTATCATACTTCTCGTAAGGAGAATTGTTTGATTTAAACTCAGGAACCATCTGTTTCATGAGCTTAATCATTGAAGGTATATCAACACCCTTTGCTAAAACCTCTAAAGTGTTGACTTGTTCTCTCGCTTCGTCATAATCACTCTCACGCACTTTAGCGATGCGGATGCGATTGTGACCTGTCGGTAGTGTATTTTCTTCATTAGAAAGCACTTCCTCATATAGCTTTTCACCTGGGCGTAAACCTGTATATTCTATTTTGATGTCAACATTAGGAGTATACCCAGCAAGCTGAATCATACGCTCCGCAAGGTGAGCAATCTTGACACTCTTGCCCATATCAAAAACAAAAATCTGATTGCCGATTGATATTGTAGCTGCTTCCATCACAAGCTTACATGCCTCAGGGATAGTCATGAAATATCGATTTATTTCAGGATGGGTCACTGTAACTGGACCACCTTTCTCTATTTGCTCTTTGAATCGAGGTATAACTGAACCATTTGAGCCAAGAACATTTCCGAAGCGAGTCGTTACAAAACGTGTTTTTCCCTTCAATTTCCCTTTCTCAACGGCTAAACCAAGCGACTGTACATATATTTCAGCTATTCGTTTTGAACATCCCATGACATTGGTGGGATTGACTGCTTTATCAGTAGAAATCATCACCATCATGTCAACATCATATTCAAGGCACTTGTCTGCAACATTTCTTGATCCAATTACATTAGCGTGTACCGCCTCACAAGGGTTTTCTTCCATTAAAGGAACATGCTTGTAAGCTGCTGCATGGAAGACCACTTGTGGATGATGTGTCCTCATAACAAAATCAAGACGTTTCTTATTCCTTACATCGCCAATTATGGGGGCTTTTTCCAAATCAGGGAATTTCTCATCAAATTCAAGACGAAGCTCGTGCATTGGAGTTTCGGCACTATCGAACATCACAAGGCGTTTTACACCCATAAATGCTAATTGTCGACATAACTCTGAGCCGATTGAACCAGCAGCACCTGTAACCAGGACTGTTTTATCCTTAAAATTAGTGATTATGTCTCGCATTGAGAGTTCTATTGTGGGACGCTCGAGCAAGTCTTCAATGTTTATCTCCCTGACTTTAAGTTTATCGCTTGAGGATGAGAAATCATCGATAGAAGGCGCATAAAGAATTTTTATCTGCTGCTGCTTGCAGAACTTTATCAACCGATTCTCCTCTATGCGAGCCTCCGCCCTATGAGCAAAAATTACTGTATCAAAGTGAGTTTTGTCTAAAAGGGCCGTAATGTCATGGATATTGCGAAATGAGAAAACAGGCTGGTCAGCAATTGACATGTGATGCCTTGACTCACTAAAAGTAAGGAATCCTACAATACGATAAAGTGGCGAGTTTTGCAGACGAGTCACTAATGAGGCCGCTTTATCTCCAGTACCATAAACCAATACACGAGCACTGGAATGCCGCTCGCTTGAGTTTGAACGAATGTAGTCATACACAATCTGCATTGCAACTCTCATGCCCAAAAGCAGGAATAATGTCAAAAAGAAGTCTGCTATAATGCATCCTGTGATCTGTTGAATATTACAAGGACTGAAACAAACAAGATAAATTGTAAGCACAAAATTCTTACCCAGTATAGCACCAACAAACCGGGCTATACTACGAAGTTTCATGTGCCGTATAATAGACTGATGTGTCTTGCTCAGTAACAAGAACACAATAGAAGCCATTAGGGCAACTCCTGTGTACCACAAGATTTCCATACGTGGCATGACATAATAATTCATCAATGCACTTATAGAGATAATCGCCACCCACGAGGCAAAAGTTGAAGTAATTATGTCAAATGCCAATATAAGATTGCTGTTGACATATTTGCCACGTAATAGTTTATTTAAGTATTGATTCATAAGAGATACAAAATTACTGTCTTTATTAATCAATTACAATTTACTTCCCTTTTAGGTATTTGTTTAACTACTTTTGCAGGACTACCGACTACTATTGACCATGCAGGCACATCTTTTGTCACTAATGATCCAGCACCAACTATTGCGCCCTCACCTACTGTAACTCCTGGCATCAGAATTGTTCCAGTACCAACAGAACACCCTTTTCCAATTACAATAGCGCCTGTTTTATATGGCAGTTTATGGTAATCATCCCCAACGTAATAATTATCCAAGTTCCTCTTGTGACATAGCAGGATACTGCGTGCATCCACATGAGCATGATCGTGAATGGTTATTAAATCAGCATGGCCTGAATCAACCCAGACATCCCCTCCAATAAATACGTCTTTGCCAACATGACATCCAATCTGCCTTAAAACCCAAGGGCGCACTTTTCTGTGTGAAATAGGCGCTAACAGCCATGAGTTCATCAGAAATTTGAGCAAAAATCCTTTATAATATTTTGAGAAGATTTCCTTTATAACTCTCCATAATGACACATTGCCATATTCTTCTTCAGGATAATTCAATCCAATGAAGCGCAAACATCGATATGTTTTACTCAACTTGCTCATCCTAAATTCACATTTAGCACTAACTTCGAGATTTATAACTCTCTCCTATCAAATCGTTTCTATGTAACGCCAACCGTCTAAATAGTTCTTTGCGATCATATTTTTCTTCAACTGTATTTCTAGCAGTCACACCCATCAGTGCAGCTTTATCTGGATTATTAATATAGAACTTCATTGCTTCCATTACATGCTCAAAATCATGTCCTGGAACAGAATAACCAGTCTTCATGTGTTCAATAGTGTCAACTTGACCAATGACATCTGTAACAATACCAGGAACGCCCATAGCAGCAGCCTCAATTACAACAAGGCCGAAACCTTCTCGATAACTCAATGAAGTAAACACATCAAGAGCCGAATAGTATTTAGGAACATTTGTTTGATAACCAGTAAACTTCACGAATGGCGATGATTTAGCCCATTCAAATAGTTCCTGGTCAATAGTCTCGGCATGATCATTACTTCCTATTATCATTAAATATGCCTCTTTGTCTTTTGGTTGTGATTCCGTAACTTGCTTAAAAGCGGTAAATAGTTCATTCAATCCTTTGTCACGAGTAATGCGCCCACAATAGCCAAAAACCATAGCATTTTCACTTATACCAAGTTCGTTACGGACATCTCTGCGCCATGTTGTTTTCTTGGATAAATCATATTTCTCAATAGCAACTCCGCAAGCACTTCCATTCCATATAACCGAAGCTTTCTCGGGTTTGTAAATGCCATGTTTAATGGCCAAGTTATACATAGAAAAGCTTTCTGATTCCACAACAGTAGATAATGATACAATCATTTTTTCGTCCAGCTTCAAAAGTTTCCGTTTCAAACCTTTCAATGCAATAAACATCATGCCCCATTGACAATAAAGCCGGATCTTCACACCAGCCATCCACGCTGCTATAGAAGCATATGTTGCAGCATTGCGTGTAGAGTATTGAACAATATCAAACTTCTCTCTTTTGAAGATTTTATACATTTGCCAAATCAAGCGGGGGCCATCAAAAGCCATACCACGCTTCATCTTTAATGGTATATAATGAATATGCTCACTAATATAAGAATCAAGTCGCTCATCATAAGCACTAATCCATGTGACATCATAATTCTCGTGTTCTACAAGATATAATGACAAATCTATAAGAAACGCTCTTATTGTACCACCTAGAGTAGTACAAAAACATATTTTCTTTCTCATTTTTTATTTCAATTTATATAGTAATCGATAAAGCCAAGTCGGCATAATACCAAGGATTAACGGTTTCAAGCAATATATGTTATAATACCATGGTAATCCAAGCATTTTTACAGCTAGATGTTTAACATATGCTTCATTCTTTCTAACTTTAAAAGTTCTACGAAGAGCAGCATTTCTGTCATCCCTCATCATATATAACGGTTCCTCTAGTGTATAACCTCTATAACCTTTTACATACATTTTAATCCAGAGGTGATAGTCCTCTTCACGAAGCAGTTTGTCTGCTACAGTATAACCTTCAACTGCATCATAAGCCACTTTCCTAACCATGCAAGGCGCATGGCAAAATGGGGATGATTTCGGAAAATCTGTTAGTTTTGGTTCTATGCCACCTTTACCTTCCCTAAATATCCCACCTTCATCAAAATATTTCATAGGTGTGGTGACAATTGAATAATCAGGATGCTCATCAAGAAACTTTACTTCCTCTTCAAATCTTGTTGGCAAGGAAATGTCATCTCCATCCATGCGGGCTATATATTCAGTGTCGGCATACTCCAAGCAATGATTAAGGGTGTAATTCAAACCCATGTTTTTCTCATTCTTTATAAGGACGATATTATCATGCTTAGAAGCATAGTCCTTCGCAACTTGATATGTGTTATCACTTGAACCGTCCTCACAAAGAATTATTTTAAAATTTTGATATGTTTGGGCATAAAGCGAATCTAACGCTTCCACAAGATAAGGAGCACAATTATATATGCCCATTATAACTGAAATACGAGGTTTTACCATTATATAATTTGCTTTACTATTGGATATATAGTATTCATGAAAATTGTAAATCCGAGATGTAGATAAACACACATTCTGAGATACATTTCTTGCCTATCACTCCATGCGAAATTAACAAAGGGATAAGCAAGAACAAAAGGATAAATGAACCAACTTAAGTAGGCAATTCTATTTGTAAATGAAGCGTAGGTGCATAAAAGCCAAACACCATTACACAATACATATATACACCATATAAAATCAAATGTTGAAGACCATAATTCTTTTTTTATGAAAAAATAATACCCCAGAAAAATAGGCATTGCGCTATAAAGGATGAAATCAGGGCGAAAACCAGTTACTCCCTTTGAGCGTGCATTGTCAGGGTCAACAATTTCAAGATAACTTGCACCTTGTTCATCTGTATACCCTGATAACAACTCCTGGAAATATGTTACATGGAACGCAGAGAGGAACAGGCAAATGAACCAAAATGCCAAATAATATCTGCGGTCCTTAAAGAAATATGCTATGATAAAAGCACCTATCGGTAATGTCATAGAATGATGAACCCCTAATGAAAGCAACATAAATGGAACTGCTATATAGAGTTTTCTTCTATAAGCTACTGCAACAAGAAACAAAGAAGCGGCGGTTCCTGCCTTTATACCATTTGTTCCAAATGAGAATGTAGAGAATGCTCCAAGATAAATTAGGAAAACTAATAGTGTGTTAAGCCTAAACATCTTTCTTGTGGCAATAAAAATACCACTAAAATAGATCGTAGAAAAAATCAGAAAAAAATATTCTTTTGAATAATCTTTTGAACACCAATAATTATATAAATTATCATAAATCAAGTTATCTGCATTCCAGTCAAAAGCAAAATCTTGCCCCTTTCGCAAATCCATAATAAATGACATATCAAACATGTCAATGAATTCAAGGTCAATGGGTCTAAAACCAATGAAAAATATCAAGAAAATAAGAAGTAGAAAGGCAGGAACAATCGATTTTTTACTATAAAGTTCTTCTACTGATCTATAATAGTTCATGCACAATAGAGATGCTACTGTGATTATTAACAAATAAGTGTATTGATATAGATGAGCTGGAATCATTATTATAAAGATCTATTTAATTTATTGACAAATTTGATTCTTGACATATTGAAAAAATACTTAATATTTTATGCAAGTGATATAATTTTTGAAGGTTTTCTCATTATCTTTAAAGAAGATATTTTGAAATATTTTTTTCAATATGTCTAAGCCTCATTCTCATAGAAACTCTGCTTATCAAAATCTGTGTTATTGGTATAATATCTCGCAGCTCAAGTCCAACAAGATTTCGAAATTTGTACAATAAGAACCTTGAATGTAAATTGTGCTGCAAAGTCTTTGTATCTACAAAACCCGATTTTTCGTTATAAAGAACAACTTTGTCAATCCACTTCTGAACATCATTGTGAGATATAAATTTATCTACACCACTTGCTAATAACTCGTGACATCTATATTCTTTCTTTGAAGGTGAAATTCCTATTCGTCCAAGCCTTCTCTTTCTAATAATATCAGCGGAAAGGTTTTGATCAGGTTTGTTTGTTGATGTTATCTGTTTGGGATGAGTCCGATAGTACAGTAAGACATCTTTAATTACGACCAATTTTCCATATACGCTACAACGTTCCCACATATCATAATCCTGACCTTTTTTGACGTTCTCATCATATCTGAGATTATAATCATCAAGAAACTTTTTTCGTATCATTACAGATGGATGACAAAGCGTACTTGAAAAGAACAAACAGCATTGGGCTTCATCATTAGTAAATCCTTTATGAGGGCTCATGAACTTGGTGTCTTCTCCAAAAGAAACTACACCTGTACCGACTATATCAATGTCTTGATTTTTATCTAAAAAATCAATTTGCTTTTCAAAACGCTCAGGCAATGAAATGTCATCAGCATCCATTCTTGCAATAAACTCACCACTAGCTGCATCAAGTCCCTTATTTAATGATTTTGTTAACCCTATATTGCTCTCATTATGAATAACCTTTACATTTGATTTGCCTTCACATAACTCAGCAACAATCGATTTACAGGCAACATCAGATGCATCATCAACGATGATTAACTCAAAATCTTTATAAGTTTGACTGAATATGCTGTTAAAAGCAGCACGAAGATAATCTTCTTGCTCATTATGCACACCCATCACAACGGATATTAATCCTTTTTTCATAGCTTTCTCTTGAGTTTTAGGGCACTAAGCACAACAGCCTTATAAAAATTAGATGTATATGCCATAAAAAAAGACAAATAGCGATTACGACCCTTCAAGAATGTATTGCGTTTCAACATCTCCCGGTCTTTGGAAAGATTATTTGTTACAATTTTATACAATTCAGCAGCCTCATTTGAATCTATGCGACTTAATGTTAGAAGTGAACTGTTTGCCAATATGATATTTGAATACAAATATTGATATTCAGATTCTTGACGGAGGGATGTGTCATGGCTCATTTCTTCCAATATCTGTTTAGTATGTTTTATCCAGTCAAGGAAACGCAATGATTTGGGAGAACTTGTATTACTGCCAGCCCTCCTCAAATAATGATATAGTGGTTCATTGATGAAACTTAATTTTTCAAGATTCTTGAAAATAAAATAATTAAACATATAGTCTTCATTAACCTCACCTTCAGGGAATCTCACATTATCAAATAACGATATATCATATAAACATGTGCAAGTGCTATGCCAATGTCCTAAAAAAAAATGATGAAGCAAATCATGATTGTTATAACAATCAGAGGGCAATTGTGCGTCATTAAGCTCCACTTTACCATTTGACTCAGTAGAAATACCACATATTGAGACTTGAACATTGTCTTTTTTTATAAGGGAATAAAGAGTTGAGTACATTGTTTTATCAATAATGTCATCACTATCTACAAATCCTATGTATTTGCCATGTGAGTGCTCTATTCCAAAATTCCTAGCACTTGCTGAACCACCATTGGGTTTATGGTGCAAGATAACATTATCATGTTCTTTTACAATACGATTACACAAAGTAAGAGTTACCTCATCTGTCGAGCCATCATCAACAAGAACTATCTCTATGTATGGATATTCCTGGTTAAGAACACTTGAAACACAGCCACTTAACAAATCACCTGTATTATAAATAGGTATTATTACTGATATCAAATCACTCATAACAAACAAATCTTTATCGTGCAAATAATCAATATTATTATTTCTTTCTTAAGTGATTTTTAAGATAAATAAAACTTTTTTCCCTTTCAGTTTTTGACAAACCGATTGAATAATCTAAAAAAAGCGCAACAAGTCCTGTTGCCAACAAGCCAATTATATGCCCAAATGTACTAGAAAAATTAATTTGCAAATACACAATGGAATAAAACACCATAATGATAATGATAACAAACGGACGAGTATATGCTTTTTTACAAAAAGAAACTATATCAAAATCATAAATTCTTTTCATTAGATATATCTGGCATAAACGATTAACAATATCTGTTGCCACATATATAATAACAACTGTCTCTGGAGGACAGCCAAAGCGCAAAGACAAATATCCAATAGGAAATGATAGTAAATACCAGAAAGAGTATTGAATCATAAACCATTTTATTTTTCCCATTGCATCTTTCAATCTAAGAAATCCACCGCCAGTGGCAGCAACAACAACAGCAATAATCATATAACGACAGAAAGACACAGTATATTCTGGGACTGTACCAAGCCATAACTTTAAGACAAACCCCATTTCAAGGTACAAAGGAAGTGCAGCAAGCAGAGATAACAAAATACACATTCGGCAAGAGCGACAAGCAATATTAGAAGCTTGATCAATATCTCCTTTACCAACATTTTGTGTTATTTGCGGTGCTGCAGCTGAGTCAAAATTCACTGTGAATGTCATTACGAAACCCTCAACAGTTCGTGCTATTCCATATGCCCCATTAACAATTGTACCAAAGAAATAATTTATTAGCATGTTAGATCCTTGAGAACGACCGACATAAGCGAATGATGCAAGAATATTATAATTATTATAATTAAGAATTTCTTTATATTGCTTAAAAACTTTTTGGAATTTCCACCGTACCATTTCTGGCCAATATTTATAGCATAGGTAATGATAAATAATAAAGGATAAAAATGTAGATACACTCATTATGATTGCATATAATCGAAGTGCATTATCTCCCTTATATAACAGAAGTAAACAAACTAATCCAAGTTTTAAAATGGCATAAACGATGTCAATAATCCCAAGTAGCAGAAATTTCTCTTTTGCTATAAATACGCTTTGATATGGTACATTTATTATGCCAATGCATGCAACAATAGTAGAGACTTGAAATACAAACATTGCATCTCCTTCTTTCCCTGGCTCGACATTCAAGTAATTGTAAATATAGTATAATCCAATAGTTTCTGCAAGTATTAAAATTCCAATAGCAAAAGCTATATGGGTTGTATTACATAAGTTGAATACTCTATTTGGATTTCCACTTATTTTGCCAATCTCATAATTTAAAAACCTAATGGTGGTACCAGACATTGAACCAGATATTACTGAAAACATGGTTATTACACCACCTACAACACTATAAAGACCATAATCAGAGACACCTAGTCGTTGTAAGACAAGTCGTGAAGTTAAAAGCCCAATTATAGTTACAATAATAAGCCTGACATAAACAACTATAGTGTTTTTTGCAATTCGTTTATTATTTACAGATGATGTTGGCATTACAAAACTAAAGTAACAAAGAACATTTAATTCTTTCTATATAATCTATACCACTCCGCAAATTCTCTCAAACCAGCTCTTAAAGAGGTTGATGGCTTAAAACCAAAGTCATTTTCCAACGCTGATGTGTCAGCATATGTGATAGGCACATCTCCAGGTTGCATGGCAACAAGTTCTTTGTGTGCCTCAAAATCATAATCTTGGGGAAGAATTCCAGCACTAACAAGCTCTTCTTGAAGTATTGTCACAAAATCCAATAAGTTCTCTGGCTGGTTGTTGCCAATATTATAGACTGAGTAAGGTGGTATTGGCAAACCATCTTCACCTGAAACTCTTTCTGGAGCACTCTGCATTACTCTAACTACACCCTCTATTATGTCATCTATGTATGTGAAATCGCGTTTGCAATTTCCATAATTAAAGATTTGAATCTTTTCCCCTTTTACTAACTTATTGGTAAAACCGAAGTATGCCATATCTGGTCGACCAGCTGGACCATAAACTGTGAAGAATCGAAGACCAGTTGATGGGATGTTGTAAAGCTTGGAATAAGCATGAGCCAGCAACTCATCACTCTTCTTTGTTGCAGCATAGAGACTGACAGGGTTGTCAACTTTATCATCTGTTGAATATGGCACTTTTTTGTTTGTGCCGTAAACACTGCTTGAACTAGCATAAACAAGATGTTGAACACCTTGTTTGCCATCATCATAGCTGTGACGACATGCTTCGAGTATATTGTAGAAACCAATTATATTGCTTTCAATATATGCATCAGGATTTGAAATGCTGTAACGAACTCCAGCTTGAGCAGCTAGATTAACAACAACATCAAAATCGTTTTCTTCAAACAATGCATCAATTGCATTTTTGTCTGCAATTGAAAACTTTTTAAAAATAAATTGGCCATCATCTGCATGCTTAAAGAGTTCCTCCAATCGAGATTCTTTTAAGCGAACATCATAATAATCATTCACATTATCAACTCCAACTATTATAGCTGTCGGATAATCTTGTAAAAGACGTTTAACAAGACAAGAACCAATGAAACCAGCAGCTCCAGTCACTAGAATAGTCTTATTATTAAGGGCAACATTGCTCGCTTTCATTTTAATCGCTATAATTTTGACTTATAAATTCTTTGATATTATTAAATTAAGTCAGATCAATCCATACAGTCTTCAATGGTCTGAAAACCATAAACTGTTGGTATCCCACATTTAAATCGTTCTGAAAGATCTGGACTATCCAATATCAGCTGGTCGTTTTCATCAATAAACTTTTCACCGCGAATTTCTTGAGCCCATTGAAGTATTTCATCTATAGTTGGTGTGATAATGTTCAATTGTTGTGCCATCCATTTGGCAATCATATTACCATAGTAAATGTCATCTAAAAAGAAACGGTGGTTACGGTCTACTTCCCATAACCCGTCAATATTCTCAACCACAGGGGTGCCTATAGAAACAAGAGTCTGTGAATTAACGAAGGATTCTTTAATGTCTGTATTATGAGATTGATAAGAGAATCGCTCTAAAGCCAAGTAGTCCAACATATAACTGTAGTCTTTCTCAGGATGCATTTTTTTAATTGCATCTCTGACTTTGCTGTAGTCATTGTCAAGATCTGCCAATAATTTAGCTGACAAATCATCATAATCACGATAGAACCATGGAACATCATCTTTTGTTTTCCATGTTTTTCCATAAACTTTATATAAACCAAGACAGCGTGATGTATGTATGATTTGATTATCAACTGACATTGTTAAAGACAAGAAGTTGTCGCTTTGTCTAACTGAACCTTTACTGAACCATTTATAGCAGATTTTCTCTAATAGGTCTTCATCTATTTTTTTGAAAAAATCATTAGGAAACACTGCTGCGTAATTTACTTCCTTGCAGCCGTAAGTTACACCCTTCTTCCCATATTCTATTATTCGGCATATCCATGGAATAAGACCAAAAGCGAATGATACAAGATTGTCGAGACCATATTCTTTCTTAATCTCATTTACCATCCAGTTCCAACCACCTTGGCCATATACGGCACCGACAAAAACATTTTTGTTTTTATTTAAATATGGGGCAATATCATGAAGTGCCACACGGTATTTGTGCACAGGCATACAAAAAATCACATAATCTGCTTCAGGAAACAACTCAGCTGGATTATTAGAGGCGTTCTTTAAATTGCCACTATATAAACCAAGAATATTCCCAGAAGGATCATGCCACTCTAACTCAATTTGCTTTGACCAACACTCTGGTTTAGATGTATATATAGACACATCAAAACCAGAATCATTAAGTAAAGGTATTAAGGTGTGAGCACTACTTCCTCCACCACATACAACTAATTGTCTCATAGAATACTAAAAAAGATTTAAGAATTTATTTCTTTGGTGGTAACACCACTTTATCACCTAATTCTTTAAGGAATGAATCAACATAACCCATTTTTCCTGCTGTTGGAGCAAATGTCATTTCTCCAAAGTATATTTTACCATTGACGTCATACAAGTCAACTCTTACTTCAGGGAATCCTTTTGACAAGTCCTCTGCAATAGATATCATCTCATCAAGATTATGTGGTTTTGGCAAAATACGATCTTCTGATTTATAGTTGCCATATGATTCCAAAAATTCTGGATGAGCATTCCAGCTTAAATCATAAACGGTTTCTCGCACCAAATCAGCTGAGCGATCAAATAGAACACTGACATAATATGTCTTTCCATCAAAGCACCAAAATTTATAATCATTTATTGAACAGAAACCATTATCCTCCTTTAAGAATTCTTCAGCTATTACTAAAGGAGAAATTTTATTGTAATGAGGTTCACATCCTAAATATCCATATTTCACCTTTAATCTTTTCTTGTAAAAATCAATTAGTTCATCCCTGTTAAATCCCTGATTTTTATCAATGATTTTTGTTGAGGCGCTATCATGATTACACTTTAGCACAAATTTATCGGGAAGTGAATCAAAATCAATTTCTTCTGGATTCTTCCACACTCCATGAATTGGTATGAGAAGATTCTCATAGCCTTTCTCTTTTATGAAACCACGTACTCTATATTTATCTGCAAGACGTGTCCACTCAGTTGTATCTGAATAACAAATTAACCACTGAATTTTTTCATTTATATCGCGTGGATTTTCCCAGTCTACATTATAACCATATTTGCGACGCCATTCATAATCAATAAGCATCTTAGGATTATAATCAATAAGTAATTTCCTGATTTCCCATCTTATGCGATTTTTTAACTTCATTGTATATTTTTTATTAGTCTCTTTCAAACAAGTCTCTTGTATATACTTTGTCTCTAACATCATCAAGCAAAGTGTCATAACGATTAGCCAATATCACTTGGCTTAAGGCTTTAAACTGTTCTAAGTCGTTTATGACTTTGCTGCCGAAGAAGGTGGAGCCGTCGTCGAGGGTGGGCTCGTAGATGATGACTTTTGCGCCTTTGGCTTTGATGCGTTTCATCACGCCCTGGATGCTGCTCTGGCGGAAGTTGTCACTGCCGCTCTTCATCGTTAGCCGATAGACGCCTATTACGCATTCACGTTCCTCGTTTTTCGAGTAGTCACCGCGGTGGTAGTAGTCGTAGTAGCCAGCCATGCGAAGGACACGGTCTGCAATAAAGTCTTTTCTTGTGCGATTGCTCTCAACTATCGCCTCAATCAAATTCTCGGGAACGTCGGCATAATTGGCAAGCAGTTGCTTGGTATCTTTGGGGAGACAATAGCCGCCATAGCCGAAGGATGGGTTGTTATAGTGCGAACCGATTCTTGGGTCAAGGCAGACTCCGTTGATTATCGACTGAGTGTCGAGCCCCTTCATCTCGGCATAGGTGTCGAGTTCGTTGAAGTAGCTCACTCGCAGGGCGAGATAGGTGTTGGCGAAGAGTTTCACGGCCTCGGCCTCGGTCAAGCCCATGAACAGGGTATCGACATCGGGCTTGAGGGCGCCTTCCTGCAGGAGCTCGGCGAACTTATGTGCGGCAGCATCAAGGCGCTCATCGCCTTCGGGACGGCCAACGATGATGCGGCTGGGATAAAGGTTGTCGTACAGAGCCTTAGTCTCACGAAGAAATTCAGGCGCAAATAGGATGTTTTCACTTCCAGTTTTACGTCGGACGCTCTCAGTGTAACCAACCGGTATCGTTGATTTTATCACCATAATAGCCTCAGGGTTCACCTTCATTACCAGCTTAATCACCTCTTCCACATGGCGCGTGTCGAAATAGTTATTTACTGGGTCATAGTTCGTAGGAGTGGCTATCACAACAAAATCCGCCTCACTGTAGGCCTTTTCGGCATCAAGTGTGGCGGTAAGTGTAAGTGGTTTCTCTGCGAGATACTGCTCTATATAATCATCCTGTATCGGCGAGATGTGGTTGTTGATTTTTTCAACCTTTTCAGGGATTACATCAACGGCCACAACCTCGTTGTGCTGAGCAAGCAAGGTGGCAATGCTTAAGCCCACGTATCCTGTTCCTGCTACTGCTATCTTCATGTGCTTGGAGTATTATCCCACCATAAATTGTGGGCAATTTTGAAAGTTGTATATTCCTTTAGGACATCAAACGACATTAAATCGCCTGAATATCAGCATTTAAAA
>CAMVKS010000004.1 GCA_947167995.1 uncultured Prevotellaceae bacterium | reverse complement strand
GTAGGTAATCGCCCCCTAAGGAGACTCAGGAACCCGTTCCTGGGTCTCTTTTTTTTGTGGTGATTTCACCCCTTTAATTCCTATTTCTTTCCACCGCACCTCGATTAAACTTTACATCATTTTTTGTGTCATACTACCATTAATAATTAATTGTTGACTTTTATCAATTTACACTATACATCATGCGCAAATCTCATTTAATCATTGTTTTATTCATATTAGGTTTAGTGACTTCTCATCGTGCAGTAGCTGCCGACAACGACCTGCAGCCCTTTGCACGCGATGTGGCAAGAATTATTCAAGATTTCTCGCAGTCTCATGCCAATAAACACCAGCGCCCCGAGAAGTTTAGCCTCATTCATGCTACAAGCGATATGGACGTGTTGTGGGTAAGCACGTTCGACGAGAGCTATGGCTGCTTGTTTTCTGCTCATCGTGGTGTGATAGAGAAACTGCTTGACGTGGGATATGACAGCAATGGAGAGCATGTGGACTTAGCCTTCCGCAACGGCGTTATGATAGTCACCAAGAGTGACAACCAAGGCAATATAACGAGTGCCCAGTTCTATGGATTCAAAGACCATGCCATGTTTGAACTGCCTTTCAGCATGAAGACGGTTGATGGCCAGGAAGTGTATGTTGATGTGAACGGGAAGTCGGTAAAGTATAGCAAGGTCGAGAAAACTTTAGATAAAGGCTTGAAAAAGAACGAAGAGCCAGTGGTGTATAACTCGGAGAACTTGGAATGGATAGCGTTCCGCAAGATAGGCAACCACATCGATCCAAATGACGATGTAACTCTTTCACAATTCCCGGTGTTGTCGTATGCCGATTTTAAGACCAATGAGTTCACCACTCATGCCGAGACAATGCTTCCCTTGTCGAGCTATCGTCACATCATTTTCAAGAATCAAGTGGGTGATGCAGTGCAGAAAAATGAAGATGCACCAGTCTATTCTCTTGCCGATTCCAAAGCCATCAAGACCATGTTTCGAGGTTACAAAGACAATGAGTTGTTTCCCATAATAGCCACCGATGAGTATCTCACAACTCATGAGATGAAGACTTTCAGCCGCTGGAAATATCCTGAGCGCGTTGTGCCCATGGAAAAAGAAAAGCAAGAGGTTGTTCGTGAGTATTTTAACGGCCGTGCTATCAAGAACTCTCGCTGGATTGCCACTGTTGATGCAAGTGACCGCAAGTTCTATGCAGTAGAGTTTCAAAATCAGGGAAATCAGGCCCTTGCTGTGATAGTGTGCTTCATAGGCAACCAACTGGTGTCGACATTCGACATGTATGCTCTTGTGGAGCCTGGCCGCAACTGGTTGTGGACACCTGGCGACAAGGGTGATTTCATGAAAGCTTTACCCGAGCTGCAGGGGTTGGCTACTACCAACGACGGCTTTGAGATATATATGTGCCAGATGATAGGTGAGCGCCGTCACATGATTGTGTTGCGTGAGGTGCGTTCGATGTTTATCGAGCTCATCGACCAGGAATTCTGATAATACACAATTCAGAAGATAGATAAATTCATAATAGAGGCGTGCCAAAATAAATGACACGCCTCTCTATTTCATGAAAGAGCAATAACCGGAATCATTTTATTCCTATGGTTCTATGAGTTTGCAGCGATAGTCTCCAAGTTGGGTTTTCGAGCACTGCTTTTACTGTGGCTTGCAGCCCTGTGAGTCTTTGTTCTGGATCGTCGACATAGCATGGCTGCAGGAACCGGTGTTTTGTCTTGAAGCGGTCGTACTGGCTTAGGTCTTGTCCTGTATACACCACTTTAAGCTCATCGCAGCTTGTTATCACGCAAGGCTGTGTCGTTCCACCCGGGAAAGAGGTCTTGGGAGAGAGGGTGACCCAGTCGATGCCATCAGGCAGTGGCAGTGTGCCGTTGGTCTCGATGGCAATTGTTTTTCCAGTCAACTTGAGGGCTTTTATCAGAGCGTCGTCGATGTGCAGCGCAGGTTCGCCTCCTGTGAGTACTATCAGGGGTGCTCCCGGGTATCGCATAACCTCTTCCACGATGTTAGGTGCCGACATCATAATGTGGTTCTGGTGGTCGGTGTCGCAGAAAGCACATCGCAGGTTGCATCCGCTCAGCCTGATGAACACGCTTGGCGTGCCGGTATTGAAGCCTTCGCCTTGCAGGGAATAGAATATTTCGTTGACGGGATACACTGTAAAGTGATAAGTAATAAGTGTTAAGTTTTAAGCTTTAAATGTGGCTTATTCCTTTACTCGTCTTTGACATAGGATGCCATGTTATCTCGTGACTCCCACACGTCGGCACGGTAGCAGTTGGGCACAGTTTCAACTACCCAATGAGCGATGTTCTCGGCTGTTGGGTTGAACTTGAGAACTTCGTTCAAGTTTTTGTGGTCGATGTGATTGTGTATGAGCTTCTTGATAAGGGTGAAGTCGCACACGAGTCCGTTGCTGTCAAGTTCCTTGGCCTTGCAATAGACCTTAATGATCCAGTTGTGTCCGTGCAGGTTCTCGCACTTGCTCTCATAGTCAAGGAAGAGCTGGTGACATGACGATATTTCAAGCGTTTTTTCTACGTAGTACATTGTATATTAAGTAATAAGTGTTAACTAAAAACGATTCATGTTTCATAGGGTGTAGGGTCGGGGATGCCTGCGTCGCGAAGTGCCTCGATGCGTTCACGGCATGTGCCACACTTGCCGCAGTGCTTCTCTCCACCCTTGTAGCATGAGTAGGTCATGGCATAATCTACTCCTAAAGCCTTGCCGTGGCGTGCTATGTCGGTCTTGGAGAGGGTGGTGTAGGGGGCAAAGACTTCTATACCCTCATAAGTGCCATGCTTCATGGCCATCGACATGGCGTCGATGAACGACTGTCGACAGTCGGGGTATATGGTGTGGTCGCCGGCATGGTTGGCAATCATCACACGGTGCAGGTCGTTGCTTTCGGCGATACCGCAGGCGATGGCGAGCATGATGCCGTTGCGGAAAGGCACCACAGTGGCCTTCATGTTCTCGTCGTCGTAGTTGCCCAATGGAATGTCGTCGGGGGTCTCGAGCAATGCGCTCTTGAAGTAGCGGTGCATGAAGTCGAGTGGAATGATAATGTGCTTTATTCCCAATGCCTGGCACTGCTTGACGGCATATTGCTGCTCACGGTGGTTCTGTGTGGAGCCGTAGTCGAAAGTGATAGCCAAGGCAATCTCGTCCTTGTACTCATGCAGCATTGTGCATGAGTCCATACCTCCCGATAGAATAATTACTGCATCTTTAGCCATAACAAAAAAAAATTACTTGCTGAAGTTGAAACTTTCCAGTATGCGCTGTTGCACAAGGTCTTGATGCTGGTCGTCGCCATAGTTGGCAAACGGCACAATCGATATGCCTCCACGTGCATTGAAGTAACCTGTCACTTCAAGGTACTTCGGATCCATGAGCTTCACGAGGTCTTTCATGATGATGTTGACGCAGTCTTCATGAAAGTCTCCCTGGTTGCGGAAGCTGAAGAGATATAGTTTCAAACTCTTGCTCTCGACCATGCGCTGTCGAGGAATGTAACGGATGACGATTCGCCCGAAGTCGGGTTGGCCAGTGATTGGGCACAGGGCGGTGAACTCAGGACAATCGAAAGTCACTACATATTCATTAGTAGGATGCAGGTTGTCGAAGGTTTCCAACACGCCTGGATTGTACTTGTCGTCATACTTCGTCCCCTGGTTCCCAAGCAGAGTAATGCTGCCGCTGTTAGTTTTGTCTCTTGACATTTAAAAAACTTAATTATCGGTAGTTATTGTTTTAGGTTGCAAATATAGTGAAAAAAATCGGTAAATCGACATTTTTGAAAGAATCATCATTTTCTATTTTTAAGGTTAAACATTTGCATACATCACGGATTTTCACGAAATTTGCACAACAAAAATAATTATACACAACAAAAACACATAAAAAATGGCAAACGAAAAGAACAAACAAGGAAATCAAATTCAAATAGAAGTTCCCAACGAAGAGATGCAAGGACGTTATGCAAACCTCGCTGTTATTTCTCATTCTCCCAACGACTTTGTGTTAGACATGATTTTTGTTGCTCCCAACACTCCCAAAGCACGTGTTCAGAGCCGTATCATCATGACCCCCGAGAATGCCAAGCAGCTGCTGTATGCTCTTAAGGAGAACGTTGATAAATATGAGGCCCACTTTGGCGAAATCAAGCCCCGCCAGGTGAACAACAACAATGGCATCATGGATTTCCCTCTCCCCAAGGGACAGGCTTGATTTAATGCACAATTTATTTGTTAATAGAAGGTGTAGAGTTTCTATAACATATAGTAAAAGATTACTTGCAACTAATGACAAATCAATTATTTATATATAACACCCTCACACGCCGCAAGGAGTTGTTCAAGCCTTTGCAGGAACCCAACGTGGGCATGTATGTGTGCGGCCCCACGGTATATGGGGATCCCCATCTGGGGCATGCACGTCCGTCAATCACCTTTGATGTACTGTTCCGTTACCTGCAACATTTAGGTTACAAAGTGCGGTATGTTCGCAACATCACCGATGTTGGCCATCTTGAGCATGATGCCGACGAAGGCGAGGACAAGATAGCAAAGAAGGCACGCTTAGAGCAGCTTGAGCCCATGGAGATAGCGCAGTATTATACCAACCGCTATCATGATGCCATGCATGCACTCAACGTGTTGCCCCCCAGCATCGAGCCTCATGCCACTGGTCACATCATCGAGCAGGAGCAGCTTGTCCAGGAGATACTCGACAATGGCTATGCCTACGTGAGCAACGGCAGTGTGTACTTCGATGTAGAGAAATATAACAAAGACCACAAGTATGGCAAACTCAGCGGGCGCAATTTAGAGGATGTGATAAACAACAGTCGCACCCTTGAAGGCGTTGACGAGAAACGCAACCAGGCCGACTTCGCATTGTGGAAGAAGGCACAGCCCGAGCACATCATGCGATGGCCCTCGGTGTGGAGCGACGGTTTCCCCGGCTGGCACTGCGAGTGCACCGCTATGGGGCGCAAGTATTTAGGCAACCATTTCGACATTCACGGAGGTGGCATGGACCTTATTTTCCCTCACCATGAGTGCGAGATAGCGCAGTCGGTGGCAAGTCAGGGCGACGATATGGTCCACTACTGGATGCACAACAACATGATTACCATCAACGGTCAGAAGATGGGTAAGTCGTTAGGCAACTTCATTACCTTGGAGGAGTTCTTCACCGGTAGCCACGAGATGCTCGAACAGGCCTACACGCCCATGACGATACGTTTCTTCATCCTTCAGGCACACTACCGCGGCACCGTCGACTTCTCGAATGAAGCCTTAAAAGCCGCCGAGAAAGCCTATGAGCGCATGATGGACGGTTGGCACCGCTTGAATGACCTCAAGGCGTCTGATGCCAGCAGTATTAAGGTCGAAGACTATGCAGCACGCTGTGCCGAGGCTATGAACGACGACCTCAACACTGCTCAGGTGATTGCCACACTCTTCGACGCCTGCAAGGTTATCAATCAGGTCAACGATGGCAACGCCACACTCTCCCAAGCCGACATCGACACACTGAAGGCTACGTTCCAGACCTATCTTTTCGACGTTTTAGGAGTGCGCGACGATTCCACTGGTGGCGACAATGTCAACCTTGAGCCCTATAAGAAAGCTGTTGACCTGTTGCTCGAGATGCGCAAGACTGCCAAGGCCAACAAAGACTGGGCCACAAGCGACCTCATTCGTGACCGCCTGAACGAAGCTGGCTTCGATGTGAAGGACACCAAGGACGGCTTTGAGTGGAAAGTGCGGTAGTGCAGGATGTCCTTTTTAGAACCGTGGAAATTTAGGAAAACAACCACCAAATGGTTTCTGTCATCATACCGGTCTACAACGTGCAAGAATATCTTGCACGTTGTGTTGATTCGGTCTTGTCTCAAACCTATACCAACCTTGAAATAATACTTGTTGACGATGGCAGCCTCGACATGAGTGGCGACATGTGTGACGACTATGCCCACAAAGACAGTCGCGTCAGGGTAGTGCACAAGAGCAATGGCGGCTTGAGCGATGCCCGTAATGCAGGTTTGGACATAGCCAGTGGCAACTATGTCGCTTTTATCGATGCCGATGACTATGTTCACCACCAGTTTGTAGAAAAGCTTTATGATACCCTGCAATCGACAGGTGCACAGATTGCTGCTTGCACATGGCAGGAGCTTGAAGATGGCGAAACACCTCACAAAGTGAACTCGACAAATCGCCGTTGCAGGATTTATTCCCAGCAAGAAGCTATAAACAGTGTTTTCTACCAGCAGAAACTTAATCACTCGGCATGCAGCCGAATCTTTGATAAGCAGCTTTTTCGTGACCTTCGTTTTCCAGAGGGGGCTTTGTATGAGGATTTAGCCATCATCTATCCCCTTCTGTGCCAAGTGGAGAAGGTTGCACTTCTTGAATCGCCCATGTATTACTACATGCATCGTTCAGGCAGCATTATCACTACAATGACCCTCAGGCGAACTCAGGTCCTTGACCATCTTGACCGTCTTGAAGAACAAGTTGCAGCCGAGTCGCCTCAGTATTTACCTGCCGTACGCAGCCGCCACATGAGCGCTTGCTTCAACATGTTGCGTCTCATGCCACTAAAAAAGCAGGAATGGGAACCCACAAAACAGAGATGCTGGGATTATATAATAAATATGCGAAAATTATGCATCAAGGACCCTAAAGTTCGATTGAAAAACAAAATTGCAATAGTCCTATCATTTTTTGGTATTAAATTTTTGCTAAAAGTAATAAACCAAAGCAGGTGAAATCCTAAAAAAAGGACAATAAAATGTAAAAAAATCTTACTTTTGCATGTTTTATCTATAAAATATGCCCGTTTGTATATACTTACTTGCATTTTTTATAATTATAATTTATTTTTGCGACATAAATTCATAGGCATAAAGGTAAAATTGTTTTAGGCTTGTTTATTTTTATACATTTGTTGTTTGTCCATGAAAAACACTTTTTTTGGGTTTAGTAAATTTTAGGCTTCAAGAAAAAAACTTGAACTATTAAGGCGGAGACGTTGATGTCCCCGCCTTGATATTTTATAGGGTTGTTTTTTCTTTTTGATGTCAAGAAGAAATAGAGTCTAAAAAAAACTATTTCTTGTCTTTCTTCTCGTCGCTGAAGCGGTTAGGATATTCCAGTTCTTCTCGAGGTCGGCGCATAGCTCTTACAATGAGCCAAATACCTGCGATAACAAAAGGAATGCTCAGCATCTGCCCCTGGTCTAAACCAATAGACTGCCTGAGCCCTATTTCCCACTGTTCCTGTACATTCTTGAGAAACTCAATGAAGAAGCGAGAGCCAAAGATACCAATCAAGAATACTCCCAAGAGAAAACCTGGTCGCTCTTGAGCGTTGCGACGCCAGTAGAGGTACATGCACAATGCGAAGACAACCAAGTAGCACAGAGCCTCATAGAGCTGGGTTGGGTGACAGGGTTGAGTGAAAACGGGCTCAGCGCCTTGCATATATTGATTGATGTTATCGACAAAGCGGAATCCCCAAGGCATACTTGTGGGGCCACCGTAAATCTCGTGGTTCATGAGATTGCCAATGCGGATGAGTGCTCCAACAAACCCGATGGGGATGCACAATCGGTCAAGTGTCCACAAGACGCTTTTCTTTGTCACCGACCAGCTGAAGATGAAAATGGCGATAATGATACCTATGGTACCTCCATGGCTTGCCAATCCTCCTTCCCAGATTTTTAATATATCCCCTGGGTGTTGTGAGTAGTAGCTCCAATCGTAGAAGAACACGTGTCCCAGACGTGCACCCAGGACAGTGGCAATCACCACATAGAAGAAAAGAGGAGCGAGCCATTTCTCGGGAGCGCCTTCATGTTTGAAGATGCGATAAACTATCTCATATCCAACAAGAAACCCGATAGCAAACATTAGCCCATACCATCTCACGGTGATGGGGCTGGAGATGATGTTGGGGTTGGCTGTCCATGTTATAAAACTAATCATGTTACAAACAAGTTGTTATAGTAAAATCTTTAACATAAATGCACCATCGCTTCAAGAGACAGAGATAGAATGCAATTATTTTCTTGTTGCAAAATTAGTCTAAAACTTATAAACACGCAACAACAATGAGCCAAAAAGCCCAAAAAACAGCCACCAGGCTATTGCGAGGTGGCTGTAATTGTTCTTAGGTTGCTCTATTTGAATTATAATACAAGAGTGTTGGTACACTGTTTAGCATTGAGCTTCTCCATGTCGGCCTTGGGCAACTTGGCCTTGAAGATGAGTTCAATCTCTTCGCCAGCTGGCTTCTTGTACCACTCGGTGAGCTTGTCCTTGCACGCGTCATCAAGTTGGAGAATGAGCTTCACGTCCTTGTTGTCGTCGTCGCGGCCACTGATCCAGAGCTCGGCCTCAGAAGACTCCTCAACCTCGGTCTTTTCGGTGTGCTTAACTTTTACTGTAGCAGTAACATCGATGATGTCGCCTTCGCCAGCTACATCAAACTTGATGGGAGCACCCAACTCGGCGAGGAAACAGTTCTTGGAACCAGTAGTGCCAGAGATACCGTTCTGTACCGAGAACTCAAACTTAGCAGCCTTGTCGCCACCAGCAGCGCTACCACTCGCTTGTTCACTCTTTCCTGTGCAAGAAACCATCATTGCCACAGCGGCAATCATCAATAAAACTTTTTTCATAATAATAATTTTTGATTTTAACTTGATTCATCGTGAGATTGGGTCAGCGCCACCCAACATCGACTGTGAATCTTGAAATTTATTTTTTTACGTTTGTTCTACAAGCCCGAGGCGCTGACTGGGCCTGTGTGGTTATAATAGGCCTCTTTTATTAAAGAGGTGACTTTCATGAAATTAAAGGGTAGTCCCACAAGCCATCTCGATGGCCCCAGTGTGCGGGCTACCCTTGATACATTTCTACCCGCAAATCTAAAGTTCCTGCCCTTGCCAAATTCAAGGCTTGCCGGCTTGGGAAGATTTTCAATGCAAATTTAGACATTTTTGGCAAAAAAACTATAACTGATGAAATATTTTTATAATAAAATGGACGATTTTTTGCAAAAAAGCACCGCTATTGATACTTATTGAGGCGAACTCCTAACAAATCGCCACTTTCCAACCCCTTGAAGCCTTGCGGTTGAAAAAGCGAAAAAACAAAGAAAATTCCGCCGTTTTTTGCTGTGTAAAATTGTGGGTATGTCGAGATTTTGGTAATTTTGCAGCCACAAGAGACACACATAAGCTTTATGAGAATTTCAGTTATCAATGGTCCAAACCTGAACCTGACAGGTCGTCGTGAGCCCGAGATTTATGGCACACAGTCGCTCGAGAGCTATCTGCAGCTGCTCGTCGCTGCCTATCCCGATGTTGAATTCACCTTCTTCCAGAGCAACATCGAAGGCGAAATCGTCGATGAGATTCAACGCACTGGCTTTGACTCCGACGGCATTGTGATTAACGCCGGTGCCTACAGCCACTATAGCCTTGCCATTGCCGATGCCTTGCGCGCTGTGCCGGCGCCTGCCGTAGAGGTGCACCTGAGCAACGTCTACGACCGTGAGCCCGAGCGCCATCATTCGGCTATTGCTCCTGCCTGCAAGGGCCTGATTGCCGGCTTTGGCCTCGACAGCTACCGCCTTGCCGTTGAAGCACTCGATTCAATGCACAATTCATAATGCATAATGCAGAATTCTCTCTCCTCCCTTCTCTCCCCTCTATCCTGACAAACTATGACTCAAGAACTTGAAGATTACATACTTGCCCACATTGATGCCGAGCCTGAGCATCTGCATCAACTCGACCGTGACACGCACATCGAGTTGCTCTACTCGCGCATGTGTTCGGGACACCTGCAGGGCAGATTGTTGAAAATGCTCGTGCGCATGATACGCCCCAAGCGGGTGCTCGAGCTGGGCACCTACTCGGGCTACTCGGCGCAATGCCTTGCCGAGGGACTGCTCGACGATGATGCCATCATTCACAGCATCGAGATAGAGGATGAACTGGAGGATTTCCTGCGTGCACACTTCGCGCAATCGCCAGTGGGCGACCGCATCACGTTGCACATTGGCGACTGCAATGAGATAGTGCCTCAACTTGGCGGAGAATTTGACTTGGTGTTTATCGATGCCAACAAGCGGCAGTATGTCGATTATTTTAACCTCGTCATCGACCACGTGAAGCCCGGCGGTTTCATCATCGCCGACAACACCTTGTGGGACGGCAAGGTCACCGACCTCCACGGCAAGAAGATGGACGACCAGACGCAAGGCATCCTCGACTTCAACGACCTCGTCGCCCGCGACCCAAGAGTAGAAACCGTGATCCTGCCCCTGCGCGACGGACTAACAATACTTTATAAAAAGGTCTCAAATCTCAATTCAGAAAAGCCATGTTGAAGAGGTCAAGAAGGCGTTGTGCATCCAAGCCTTTTAGTCCTGCCTTTTTAAAGAAAACGCTGTCGGGCAGTTCCCCTATTCTTTGACAGAAGTCTCTCATGTCATTTTTCAATTTCTCGGATAGTGTGAAGCGCGAGTTCTGTGGCAGCATGGCAATCAGTCTGAAGACATCTTTCTTATGTTTTTCAATATCGCGGCTGTCGACATGCTCGCCTTCTGCTCTCCTGTCTAGCATCTCTGTGTATGCCTTCGCTTTCAGACAAATGAGAGCTTCGGGACTTGCAATATGGATATCTTCGATGTTTCTGCTATGCTCTATAGTGAATGCATAGTAGTCATCGTCCATTAAGATGGCAGACAGGCTGGAGAGGTCTTCTCCTATACTTATTGGCTCTATACGAGCATCGGATGGCAGATTTAAGATTCCTGTATTCCGCGCAAAAAGTTCTATCTGCTTAGGATATGTCTTATCGGATATGTCTTATCCTCAGGATTTGTGAAACGATAATATTCATGTTTGAGTTCGTTCTCTCCTTTGCTTCGGCCAGAATAATTGGCGAATTTGATGAAATCCCACAAACGCATTCCGAAGTCAGGAGTGAGGGCTTCAACCACAAGTATAAGGTCAAGACCCTTCGTTGAACGAGGATTCATGTCAAGTTCTTCTTCAAGCAGATTGCACGCAGCACCACCTATGAGCACATAGTTGTCTTTATAATTCTTGAAGTATTGCTTTCATCGTTCAATTCCCGTTACCATTTCATTTCTTCAATTAAGGTGTCACATTCGAGTTGTATTCTTTCGTCTTCGCTATCTTTCATGCATAGATAGAGCGAAAGCCTATCTACCCATCCATCATTGGACAGCAACGCCGGAGAATATTTCCAGATCTCCACCTTTATGTCACCATATTGTTTGTTCATCAAGGTAGCATTTTCCTTCGCCATCGTTTTATCAATTGCTATGATTGGACTAACAGGTTCTGATAGCATTGTATAATGCCCCATTGCAGTCTCGCCAGCCATAAAACTTCCTGCCGGTTTTGTGTCGGTGAAGATAATGCGTTCGATGGGCGACGACATCAAAGAAAGGGTTTTGTTCCAAAGTTCAATCTTACTCAGTGCTATTTGAACATATTTTTGCTTGCTGCCAACAAGGGCTATGATGTTATTGGACTTAAGCCATCGAAGAGCAACATTGATGGTTGGATATGCCAAACCTGTAAGCTCTGCTATCTCAGAAGTGTTAAGCCCATCAATTGTTCTCGTTTCAATATGATAGAGCACAAGCATTTGAGCTACTGGAGGCATCTTCTGTGGCATTACTTTGGTGATGTTTTTCATTTCTCTTAAAACAATCAACAGGCTTGGAATGAAAATAAGTTTCCCTGGTACAATAAAATTTACCTTTGCATGGGTAAGCCGAGATATATTATAGGATGCTACAGACTCTAAGGCAAAGACAACAGGATGGTGGAATATTTCCATCATCTTTGCCTGATGTTTTGCAAGCTGCATTGGAGTGACGTTCTCTAGTTCTGTCGGTTTGGCAACGATAACTATAGTACCCATAAACTCTACATCGCAGAGAGTATAGGAAGAAGCAATTGCTAACGGAAGCTTATCATCATCTCTTTTGGTGTTAGTAAGTTTCCTTATTTCACAGCCTGTCAGTTTAGCAAGATAATCTGTCGTTAACTTAATATTATATTTCATTTTGCAAATTATTTCACATATAAAATTTTGTGCAAAAATACATATAATATATTAATCCCATAAGTATTTATACAAAAAAAGTTCGAAAAATAACCTTCACTATTTGTCTTCACTATTTGTCTTTCCCATTTTAAGTTTAAATAAAAATGAATAATTTTTGTCATTTAGGTGGCTCTTTGGCCAATTTGCATAAACGAGGTTAAATCAGAATAAATATTGTTTATAGATTATTGTGATATTCAATAATTTAATATCTTTGCAATTGACTAATCAAACCTTTATTGACATGGTAAAGAAAACTATAATATCAATTGTGACAGCCTTTGTGGCAATTGTATCGGTCTTTGCACAAGACACGGTGCCAAACTATGTTTTAAGCGATTCTGTTCTAGGTCATATATTTAATCGGCCAAGTGGCTGGTTCATGCAAGGATGTGGTGGTCACGGTAGTGTATATATGGATCAAAATAAAACGATTGTTGTTGATTTAAGAAACAATACAAGAACGACAACTTATCACGATAAAACAGTTGTTGAAGATTTTAAAAATAATACAAAAACAACAACTTATCACATCAAGCCAGTAGAAACGACCAAAGCCAATGATAATTCTGGCGTTTTTAAATCGGCAGCTCACATGCCATCATACATAGATGGCGATTCAGCACTTTTTAATTACATTAATAGTCATCTTCGTTATCCACCAGAAACCTGCTCACATGGTAAAGTCATCTTGCAATTTGTGGTGAAGAAAGACGGATATATTGGCGAAATAAAAGTAGCTAGAAGTCTTGGCCAAGACATGGATGAAGAAGCTATTAAAATGATAAAGTCTTTAAACGACAAAGGTTATCCACCGTTCTCTCCTGGTAGTAATGACACGGGCGAGCTAGTTGACGTATGGTACACTATTCCTGTAACTTTTAAAGTGCAATGAGTGAATTAAACAGTTATGCCATACGCGGCATAGCCCATTCACCAGGTCTATCATATCTCCTTTACTCAAGAATTCTATGTGATGTTCTCACAACAATTTCCTTGAAGTTATCATTGCCGTAATGCTGTCGCTGCTGTTTGATTATTTGTTGCAATTTTGCTGAAAAAGGGTAATAATTCAATGATTTATTGCGTTATAGAATAAATTGTGAAAGGCAACCGAGTACCAACCCTTAAAAACTTTGCGTTATGAAACACGGTAAATCAGTATGCAACACTCTCAAGCAAATCAGGCTTGACGTTGCTCGTGCCAATGGCATTGATTATGTTCCTGCTCCATGCACCCACAAGGGTGACTGCGCTGGCACTTGTCCTGCATGTGAGAGTGAGGTGGAATACCTCGAGAAAGAGATTGCCCGCAGGCATTCTTTGGGTAAAGCTGTGCTGATTGCCGGCATTGGACTCACAAGCCTCACGACAATGGCTGGCAGCACATCAAGAAATACCTCGTTGGCTTCGTCTAATGGTATTCAGAGTCAAGTGTGTGACACAACGCGTCAAAACGAAGTTTTTGGCAGCTCAGGCCACATGCCCAGTTTCCCTGGGGGTAATGCGGCTCTATTGAGATTTTTGAGTGAACATGTTGTGTATCCCGAAGAGGCTGCCAAGAATAAAATTGAAGGCAAGGTGATTGTGCAGTTCATTGTTGAAAAAGATGGCAGTGTCGGTGAGGTTAAGGTTGTTCGTGGTGTGGACAAAGAACTTGATGCTGAGGCAGTGCGAGTGTGCAAGTCTCTACCCAAGTTCTCTCCTGGGCGTAACGCTTATGGGGAGCCTCAGAGAGTGTGGTACACCATGCCTATCACCTTCAAGATTCAAGAAAGTGCACCTGAAGTGACAGAATAACGTTACAAGGAAAAGAAAAATGAGACAAAGAGAACCAATCCCTTTGTCTCATTTTTTATTGCTTGTTGTGCTCTTTCTTAGTAGTTGTAATACGCTTTTTCAGTTGCTTGTTTTAGCCTCTTTACACTGGGTGTACATAGCCGGGCAGTTGCACACCACATAGTAATTGCCACCCTCGGGCTTTACTACCTCTACACCACGCCAGTTGGTGTCCCAACCCTTGCTGTCGATGAGCAGATATATCACTGTGCCGTGTAACATCTGACTCTCTTGGTACTTCTTGTTTGGGTCAACCTTCATTTTGATGGAGTAAGGTGGGTCAACTTTATAACCGTTTTCGGGCGTCGCGCCATCGAGCATCGCCCATGCGATATAAGGGCGGGCATAATACTTGTCGTTGCCCATAATCTCACGCAGCCGCTCTATTGTGCTGTTGTAGTTGGTTGCGGTGTTGTTCAGTCGTAGAGCCTCTTCGCCGTTGGCGCGGTTGTTGCGATAGAGCTCAAACGCCATCACCTGCAATGCTGCGGCACCTTGAGGCTCATTGCCAAGCACCTCTTGCATCTGTTTCCACTCATCAAGATTTTTGGGAAATGCATTGAACTCCACGGTAGTGGTTGCATCAGGATTCCAAGTATTATGGTCAATGCTTCCTTTGCAAGAAGCTTGAAGCGCTGCATCTTTCTCGGATACTTTGCTTGACTGTTGAGAGCCAGAATCTTTGTCTTTAGATATTTGCTTGCACGCAGTGCAGGTGGCTCCCATAGCCAAAAGAGTCGCCACAGCCCAAATAATTACCTTAGATATTTTCATGTTTTCTTGTATTTGTTATAAATCTTTTTCAGTTGTTTATCAATCTCGTTTTGAGAGTGGTCAAGTTCGCTCAGTTCTACTTCGAAGCTTGACGTGATATCAGGTTCGTTTTTTTCATGGTACTTAATGATGAGCTTGAGAGTGGGTGGAGCCCCACGAAACTTGATTGTGCTTTTGAATCTCACAAGTTCGCAATTCTCAAAAGGAATCGCATTGGCTATCCCGTTGTTGTCGTAGAGGACAAAATAATCTTCACCAACTGCAAATGCCGGAATGCCACGATTAGTCTTGCTCACTTTCTTGAAGTTTTCAAACACCGAAACAATTATGCCTAAAGTTATAAGGAAGTAGGGGATAATTAACACGTAGCCTTGCCATGCCGTGAACATGAACGACAGGTCCCAATGAATAAAGGCAAACACGGCGAAGGCTACCAGCAGCACCGAGAGGAAGATGTAAATCAGCCCCTTCGTGGTGGCCAAGCCTTTGCGATAATAATATTGATGAGAGACTTGCATTAAAAACTGTTTTTCTACCGCAAAGATACAGAAAATACTAAACACATCAAACAACATGCGCCATTTTGCTACACATGTCGATAAAAAGTATTATCTTTGCACTATAAAAAAGAAGAGTTTATGGAATCAACAAGAATACAGAAGATACAACGACTAATCCAGAAGGATTTGAGCGAGATATTCCGCGAGGACACCGCCAAGATGCGCGGTGTGATAGTCTCGGTGAGCAACGTGCGCGTGTCGCCCGACCTGAGCATCGCCCGCGTGCACCTGAGCGTGTTCCCCAGTGAGCGTGCCCAGGAGATTGTGGACGGCGTGAACAAGAACGTTAAAACCATACGCTACACCCTTGCCCAGCGCGTGCGCAACCAGCTGCGCAAGACCCCCGACTTGGTGTTCTACGTTGACGACTCGCTCGACTACATCGAGCACATCGATGAGCTGCTAAAGAAGTAGTGAAGAGTTAATACTTCTTACTCAACAATTCCTCCCGTGTCGTTGCCAATAAAAATAGCGCTCCGCTACCTGAAGTCGAAAAAGGCTCACAATGCGGTCAACATCATCTCAATCATCTCGATATGCGGTGTGGTGGTGACTACAGCTGCGCTCGTGTGTGTGCTGAGTGTGTTCAACGGCTTCAGAGGAGTGATTCAGGACCGACTCGCCCAGCTCGACCCGCAAGTGGCAATAGGTCCATCGGCGGGTAAAACAATAAGCAATGCCGACAGTGTGATAGCTGTCGCAACCAAGGTGGAGGGCGTGATGATGGCAATGCCCGTTGTTGAAGACCAGGCCCTCGCGGTTTATGCCGACTATCAGATGCCAGTAAGGCTCAAGGGCGTCCCCGCCAACTATCATGAGCTCAATAGCATCAACAACACCATAATCGATGGTCATTATGCCCTTCAAGACGATGTGTCGAGCTTTGCCGTCGTGGGAGTGGGTCCTGCGGTGAATCTGCGCCTTCAGGCCGGCAGTTTGCGCATGCTTCAGTTTTTTGCTCCTCGTCGTGTAGGGAAAGAGTGTAGATCTCGGTGGTCGCCGTATCATTAAAAAAATTCGCTTCTTGTTTCGTCGATTTTTCAGGTTCAGCAGGACACTTATGACAAGGACCTTGTAATCGTTCCACTTGACTTTGCCCGCAACCTGTTTGACTATGAGCAAGAAGCAAGTCAGATTGAGTTGAGGTTGAAGCCAGGCGCCCGTGAAGAGGCGGTAATGAAATCTCTTGAGAAAGCCTTGGGGAAGAATTTTCAGGTAAAGAATCGACTCATGCAGCAGGACGAGTCGTTCCGCATGGTCAACGTGGAGAAGTGGGTTACATTCTTGCTGCTGTCGTTCATCATGATTATAGCCACATTCAACGTGATAAGCACTCTGTCGCTATTGATAATCGAGAAAGACGAGAGCATAGCCACATTCCAGAAGTTGGGAGCGACTAATCAACAGATAACCCGCATTTTTGTTGCCGAAGGCTGGCTCATCGCCATGTCTGGTGCCGTGATGGGTGTTGTTCTTGGAATTGCTTTGTGCCTTGGTCAGCAGACCTTTGGCTGGCTCAAGCTCAGTGCCGACCCGTCGCAGGTTATCGTGAGTGCCTATCCCGTTCAGGTGGTGTGGACCGATGTAGTGGTAGTTCTGCTTCTTGTTGCCGCCATAGGCTTTGTGACCTCGCTCGTCACCAGCACCATCATGCGTCGCCGCCTGAGGTGATTCTTGTGAAGAGGGGAGAGAGGAGAGAGGGGAGAGAATTGTGCATTGTGCATTCAGCATTCAGCCCCGCGGCTTTTGGCACACAATTTGCAGTGTTAGACCAGAAATTGCAAATTCAATGGACGATAATTCATTCAACCTTTATGTAATGCCTGTTTTCAGGCAGATAGGCAGCGTTCGCTCATTTGCCGGCACGGCATTCTGCATAGACAACTATTTAGTTACCGCGGGCCATGTCATTGACTCGTCGGCAATAAATTTTGTGCGCAATGGCAATGACTTCCATGAACTTGACTTTGGTAAATGGATTCCCAAGGTGCTTCCTGCCGACGACCGCACGGGCTATGACGTCGCCTTCTATCCGGTGCCAGGCTTGAAAAGCCCACTCTCGCTTGCCGACAGCGAGCCTCTCGCCAACGATCATCTCCACATCTTGTGCTGGCAGCTCAAGCCAGGTGGCTTGCAACAAGTGGCGACACAGGGACTTGTCATCAAAGAGCGAGACTTGGCGGGTCATGTGCGCATTGCTGCTGTAGACCACATCACACACGGTTGCAGCGGCTGTCCCGTCTTCGACGGCGACGGCAAGGTTTATGGCATGATTACCATGGGTCGCACCGATGTGGATGCCAAGAATTTAGCTCCCCTTCCCCGACAGATGGAGTTGAACACGTGCTGGGCGTTCAAAACCAGCTATATCAAGCGGTTCATGCCTAAATAAGAGAGTATCAGATATGGGCGAAACAGTGTGCATCAAGAGTGAAAAAGATGGAATGTGCCATTCGTGCAAGGGCTGCAGTGACTGCGATGGAACAGGCGTGATGCCTTGAGATTCTTGCCGAAGTTGCACAAAATTATGGTGCTGTAGTCTTTTTTAAGTGTTTTTTGAGCTATAGTTTTAAGCAAATTATTAATTTTGCACTTTAGTATCAAAATAAATCAACAATGTCATTAAAGAAAATCGGTCAAAAAATAGGTGACGCCTACCATGCTTTGAGAGAGCGCTACAAGCGCTTCAATGCTTGGTACAAGCGGTTATATGCAGGCAAGCCCTGGTACACCAAGGCCTTTTATGCCATGTGCACACTTTTTGTCACGATCATTCTCTTTCTTGTGGCAGTGAACTTGAATTTCCTGTGGCTCTTTGGCAAGTCGCCTACGATTTTTGAGATTATGGAGCCACGCCCTTATAATGCCTCCTATGTCTACAGCAGCGACGGCAAGCTCATTGGCAAGCTCTTTAAGGAAAACCGCACGCCGGTGAAATATGAGGAGGTTGACAGCATGTTCTTCAAGCTGCTTATCGATACCGAGGATGAGCGCTTCTACAGGCACTGGGGAATAGACTTCCACGGCATGGCGGGAGCAGCCAAGGACTTTGTCGTTCATCGCCGCGCGCGCGGTGCGTCGACTATCACCCAGCAACTTGTGAAGAACATGTTCAAGATGCGCACTCGCGAATATACCGGAGGACTCTTGTGCTATATTCCTGGTGTTAAGATGGTGATTATGAAGGTCAAGGAATGGATTTTAGCAAGCGAAATCGAGGCCTTCTACGATAAAGAGAGAATTCTCGAAATGTATGCCAACACTGTGGATTTTGGTAATCAGGCCTATGGCATCAAGACAGCCGCCAAAACCTATTTCAACACCACTCCGGCCAAGCTCAAGACCGAGCAGAGTGCCATGCTTGTTGGTATTCTCAAGGGCACATCGCTTTATAACCCCCTCAAGAACGCAAAGCGTTGCTTGGAGCGTCGCAACACCGTTCTCAACAATGCGTTGGTTCATGGCGACATCACCCAAAAGCAATATGACCGGATGTCGAAGCGCAGGCTTGGTTTGAAATACACCCCCGAAACCGATCAAAACGACGAGTGCCCCTATTTCCTCAATGCCATTGTCAAGGAAATGCGCGAGTGGTGCGAGGATAACGATGTGGACTTTTACCGCGATGGCTTGGAGATACACACAACGATTGATTCACGCATGCAGCATTATGCCGAACAAGCGGTGTGGCAGCATATGAGTGTTGTTCAGCAGAACTTCGACCGCGAGTGGGGCGACAAGCCTTGCTGGGTGGATGAAAAGGGAGCCGAGATACCTGGTTTCCTTACCGACAAGATTGAGCGCAGCGTAGTGTACAGGCAACTCATGGTGAAATTTGATGAGAATATCGACTCGGTAGAATACCACATGAACCAGAAGCATCGTGTCAAGCTCTTTGATTACAACAAGAAGCACTATCGTGAAATGACGATTAGCTCGGTTGACTCAATAAAATACATGCTTCACATGATGCACTGTGGCTTCATCGCCATGGAACCCCACACTGGCGAGGTGAAAGCCTGGGTGGGTGATGTGGATTACGACACTTGGCAATATGACAACGTGAGAGCCGCTCACCAGCCAGGCAGCACGTTCAAGCTCTTTGTTTATAGCGCAGCCCTCAAGAAAGGGTTACAGGTGTGTCAGCAGTTTGAGGATTCGCCACTGACCACTCCGCTAATGGATAACGATGCAAAGACGGGTGAGTCCAAGCTGTGGGAACCCAAGAATGCAAGTGGGCGATTCTCTTATGAGAACATGACAATGCGTGCCGCCTTTGCTCGAAGCAACAATATCATTGCCGTGAAAGTGGGCAATGATGAAAGAGTGGGTGTCAAGAGCGTGGCACAGACAGCACATGCCATGGGCATTAAATCAGATCTCAAAGAGACGCCGTCGCTGTGCTTGGGAGCGAGCGATGTGAACCTGCTCGAACTGGTAAACAGCTATGGAACAGTGGTCAACGAAGGTCAGCCCAAGACTCCAGTACTTGTGACTAAGATTATAAAAAAGGGTGAAGAAAAGCCTATATTTGAAAGCAAGAGAGACATAAAAGACCCTTCGCAATCAGGGTCCTTAGACGAGTCACAGGCCTACAGCATGCGGCGCATGCTCGAGGCTGTGTGCAGCGATGCAGGAGGAACGGGGCAAGCACTGAATCAATATGTGAGCGGAGTGGGTATTGGCGGAAAAACTGGCACGAGCAACAACTATGCCGACGCTTGGTTTGTTGCCATTACTCCCAACTTGGTGTGTGGTGCATGGGTTGGTGGTCAGTATCGCCAGATTCATTTCCGAACGGCACAGGGTCAGGGTAGCCGGGCGGCACTGCCCATTGTGGGTTTGTTCTTGAAGAAGGTGATGGGTGACAAAGACTTTGCTAAATATCGCAAAAAATTTACACCTAAACCCGAGCTGGATCGTGTAATCATGGCTTGCAGCAACACCGTTGGTCCCAGCACTAATGTCGACTCCATCCAGCATGACCCCTATGAGCCATATTCCGACAGTCTGCCTTACACTAATTCGGCCGATGGAACCACCAAGTCGATGCAAGAGATTGCCAGCGAGGACATCAATGGGCTCAATGGTAATACAGGTAGCAACAACACTGGTGCCGAAAAGCCAGAAGAGAAGAGTACCGAATCACCTGCAAGCCGCGTAGAGCGGGCTTTTGAAAACAGGTCCAATCCTTGATCATGACTCATAATTTACAACTTTTCAAGACTTAGCATAAAGCAATAATAATTTCACAAAGTTGCACCTTCGGTGTTTGAAATTATATCCGAAGCCATCCGCATCAGCGGCTTTGCTTAACATTTATAACTTACTATTTAACACTTAACAAAACGCATGACTTATAAATATGACTATTTGGTAATTGGGTCGGGTGTCGCAGGCATGAGTTTCGCCCTGAAAGTTGCCGAGACAGGAAAAGTCGCATTAGTGTGCAAAAGCTCTCTTGACGAGGCAAATACCGACCTGGCTCAAGGTGGTGTGGCGAGTGTCACCAACCTCAAAGTGGATAATTTTGAGAAACACATCCACGACACCATGGTGGCTGGCGACTGGCTCAGCGACCCCAAGGCTGTGGAACAGGTTGTGACCCAAGCCCCTGAGCAGATTAATGCTCTCATCAATTGGGGTGTGGATTTCGACAAAGACGAGAAAGGAGATTTTGATCTGCACCGCGAGGGCGGACACAGCGAGTTTCGCATACTTCACCATGCCGATAACACTGGTCACGAGATCCAATCCTCGCTGATCGAGGCAATAAAGGCCCATGAGAACATCGATATCTTTGACAATCATTTCGCTATCGAGATTCTCACACAGCACCACCTTGGAAGGATTGTGACACGTCGCACCCCCGACATTCAGTGCTATGGTGCCTACGTCCTTAATCAGGGCACAGGAAAGGTCGACACCTTCCTTTCGCGCCTCACGCTCATGGCAACAGGCGGTGTGGGAGCTGTATATCACACCACTACCAATCCGCTCATCGCCACGGGCGACGGCATTGCCATGGTCTATCGTGCCAAGGGAACAGTGCAGGACATGGAGTTCATCCAGTTCCACCCAACCGCCCTCTATCACCCCGGCGACCGCCCTGCATTCCTCATAACCGAGGCTATGCGCGGCTATGGTGGTGTGCTTCGCAACCTTGCCGGCGAGGAGTTTATGCACAAGTATGACCCGCGCCTCTCGCTTGCCCCTCGCGACGTGGTGGCACGTGCCATCGACAGCGAGATGAAGCAGCGCGGTGAGGATCATGTTTTCCTTGATGTGACACATAAAGACCCCGAGGAGACCAAGCATCATTTCCCCAACATCTATAAGCACTGCCTTGAGTTAGGAATCGACATCACCAAGGATTACATTCCCGTGGCTCCAGCGGCCCACTACTTGTGTGGCGGCATCAAGGTCGATCTTAATGCTTGCTCGTCGATAGAGCGACTCTATGCCGTGGGTGAGTGCTCATGCACTGGTCTGCACGGTGGCAACCGCTTGGCAAGCAACTCTCTAATCGAGGCTGTGGTCTATGCCGAGGCTGCCGCCAAGCATGCTATGGCTTGCCGCAACCACTACGACTACCGCACCGACATTCCCGCCTGGAACGACAAGGGCACGCAACACCCCGAGGAGATGGTGCTCATCAGCCAGAGCGAGAAAGAAGTGGGTGAGATAATGAGTGCCTATGTGGGCATCGTGCGCAGCAATCTGCGCCTGAACCGTGCCTGGAACCGTCTCGATATCCTCTATCAGGAGACCGAGAAACTCTTTAAGGAGAGCACGGTGAGCCGCCGCATTTGCGAGCTTCGCAACATCATCAACGTGGGCTACCTCATCATGCGTCAGGCCAAGGAACGCAAGGAGTCAAGAGGGTTGCACTATACAGTCGACTATCCTCCCAAGCCCAAGAATGAAGAAGACCTTAAGTTGTAAGAGTTAAGATAATTGTTGATATGAGTTTTTCTAAATTTTTATTGCTCTTGATAGCTGGTGTGATGGTTGGTTGCGCCAGTTGCAAGCCGCAGCAGTCTACAAGTTCGAGTACCGAAGCCAAAGACGAGGCCACTGTGAAGCAGGTGGTGACCTTTGATGGTCTTTCGGCCCTTAACTTGGTAATGGCTCAGTGCGAATTTGGTCCACGAGTACCAGGCACGCCAGCTCACAGCAACTGTGCAGCCTGGCTGGAGCAGAGACTGAAGATGTGGTGCGACAGCACCATAGTGCAAGAGGGAGTGGTCACTACTTTTGACAACAAAAAACTGAATATCAAGAATTTTGTGGGTATTTTCAATCCCGAAGCCTCAAGTAGAATATTGCTGCTGGCTCACTGGGACTGCCGTCCCTGGGCCGACAATGACCCCGACCCCGCCAAGCACAAAGAGCCTGTGATGGGAGCCAACGATGCAGCCAGCGGAGTGGCTGTGCTGCTTGAGCTGGCCAGGCAGATGAATGCCAAGAGGCCCAGTGCAGGGGTTGACATCTTGCTTGTTGACGCCGAGGACTGGGGAGAAGACGACAACGAGGACTCATGGGCTTTGGGAACTCAATATTGGGCCAAGAATCCGCATGTGGCAGGCTACTCGGCACAATTTGGTATCCTGCTCGACATGGTTGGTGCTCATGGTGCTCAATTCAGCAAGGAAGTGATGTCTATGCAGTATGCTGCCAGTGTTGTCAACGAGGTGTGGAGTGTGGCTCAAGATAGTGGATTCGGCTCCTACTTCAGCAGCGACATTGGCGGCGCAGTGACCGATGACCATATTGTGATTAACCGAATGGGAATCAAGTGTATAGATATTATTGACTTGCGCAGTGAAGGTGAGACGGGCTTTTTTGCCGGTTGGCACACTACCGACGATACAATGCACTGGATTGACAAGGATGTGCTCAAAGCAGTGGGGCAGACCGTTGCCAATGTTGTGTACAGCTATTAAGTCCTGAATCTCAAAATGGAGGATGTGTGAGAATGTTGAATCTAAAGGCATTCAACATTCTCATGTGTCCTTTTTTCACGTTTACGACTGTGAAAATGAAAAAAACTGTGTATCTTTGCACCGCTTTATAAAAAGAGGGGGAAATTGGCTGAAGAAAGAACACAAAAGCGATCGTCAAAGTTCTTGAACGATTTGGGCATCTATGCCATCGGAAATCTTGGATCAAAGATCATCACATTTGCGATGGTTCCGCTCTACACGTTCTTCGTGTCGGAGAAAAGTGACTTCGGCTACTACGACCTGTGTCTTACGGTGATTTTCCTGATATTGCCGTTTACCACCCTGCAGCTGCGCGATGGAGTGTTCAGGTTTCTGCTTGAGACACATGACAGCAGTAACCGCACGAGAATTATTACCTTTATCTATCGTACACTGCTCACCAGCCTGTGCATCACGCTTGTTGTTACGGCAATGCTTGCGGTGTTCACGAGCATTGGCTATGTGTGGTATTGTTTCTTGCTGCTCATTGTAATGTCGTTTTACGAAGTCATTACTCAGGTGGCACGAGGACTTGGCAACAACAAGGACTTTGTGGTGGCAGGAATAATCTCGTCCTTTGCAATAGGATTGTTCAGCATTATTCTGGTGGCATTTTGCGGTTTGGGAATCAAGGGCATCTTTCTTGCCAACATTTTGGCGCGAGTTGCCGCTCTTGTCTACCTTGAGTTGAGACTTCACATCATTGCAACTTACTTCAAGCTTGATATCAAGATTGGGCAGGTGGGGCGCGACATCCTCAAGTATTCATTGCCACTGCTGCCTGGCTCGCTGTGCTGGTGGCTCACTGGCAGCAGCGACCGCTGGTTTATCAACCACTTTGTTGGGCTTGATGCCAACGGTGTCTATGCCGTGGCATTCCGTTTCAACGGCATAATCCTGACACTTTCCACTATCTTTTATCAAGCGTGGCAAGAGACGGCAATCCTGCAGTATAACAGCCCCGACCGTGATAAGTTCTTCTCCAAGATGTTTAACTCCTACATTGGAATCCTTGCCATCCTGCTCACTGCCTACACTTTCACGCTTAAGATTTTATATCCCGTCATTGTTGATGCCAACTATCAGGAGAGTGTCAACTATCTTTATCCCATGGGAGTGTCGTCGGTTATATTCGCTCTGTCGGCGTTCTTTGATATGGGCTACCAGTGTGCCAAGGAAACTTCGCGCACACTTCCCGCCATAATCCTTGCCGCGATAGTGAATGTGCTGTGCAACTATTTTTTAGTCAGGAATATGGGTGTGTATGGAGCCATAGCCACTTCTATCGTCACTTATTTAGTGCTGCTCCTTTATCGTCTCAACGACATGAAGCGATATTTCCGACTGCACTTCTATAGCAGCAGCCTGCTGGCAATAGCGTTGATTTTGATAGGGTGGTGTGTATTCTGTTATATTGAAGCCTGGTGGCTTCTTGCAATCTACATGATTGCTGCCTGTGCCGCCACCATAATGTCGATACCGCAAGAGGTGAGAGTGGAGATGGCAGGCAAAATACAACGAAAAATGGGAGGTAAGAACAATATAACCCATAACTAAACGTTAAAATATATAATAATATATATAATACTAAACATGAACATTAAAAACTTAACCATACTTGCATTGACTTTGCTTCTCTTGACCGGATGCAAGACAGCGACCGAGAACACGCTTTCCTACTTCCGTAACCTGGGCGACAGCACGAGCGGCGTGATGCCTCAAGGCGGTGATTTTGAAATCAAAATCGTTCCCGAAGACGAGCTCTCGATAGTAGTGTCTTCGTCGGTCCCCGAGGCCACGGCAATGTTCAATCAGCTTCAGACCAATGTGGCACGTCGTGACGAGGTGGTGACACAGAGCAGCCCTCGCCTGCAGTCCTATATCGTCAACAAGGATGGCGACATTGTAATGCCAGTGATAGGAAAGATAAACGTGGCAGGAAAGACAACTCGTGAGATAGAGCAGATGATTGCCACTCGTGTGAGCCAAACGGTAAAAGACCCCTTTGTGAGAGTAGAGCTCCTGGGCTTTTATGTCAACGTGCTGGGCGAGGTTAAAGAACCTCATCGTGTTCATGTGAGCGGCCAGCGTTTCACTCTGCTCGACGCAATAAGTGCTGCTGGCGACCTCACCGAGTATGGCGAGCGCAGCAATATCCTTGTCATCCGCGAGGAAGACGGCAAGAAGACTTACAATCGCTTAGACCTTTCCAGCAGCAGTGTTTTTGCTTCGCCCTACTTCTACCTCCAGCAGAACGATGTGGTATATGTGGAGCCTAACCAAATCCGCATCGACAATTCTAAATACAATCAAAACAACGCCTACAAGCTCACAGTCATTTCCACGGTGGTGAGTGCAGCATCGGTAATTGCTTCGTTGGTTATTGCCCTTACGGTGAAATGACAATGGCAAAAGAGCCTTAATATTTTTTATAAAGAATCGACATGAGTAGCAAATCCTACGAGAATAACAATATCACAACCACATCATCAAATGGCGAGAAAATCATCGACTTTGGTAGTGTCGTCAACAAGTACAAGCGGTTCTGGTGGCTGTTTGTTTTGTCGTTGATAGCATGCATTGGTCTGTCGGTGGCTTACCTCAAGTATAAGTTGCCACGATATTTAGTGGTTTCGACAGTGCTCGTCGATCAGGACGATGACGCCGGCAGTGCTGGGGCGTCGCTGCTCAAGAGCCTCTCGATAGGTGGTGGAGGCGCGAGTGTCGATGATGAGGTCGTGGTGATGGGCTCGCAGGACATCTGCAACAAGATGGTCAGGGAACTCAAGCTCAACAGGCTTTACACCTTGCGCAAAAACATGCTCAATCGTGAAGACCTCTACAACAATTCTCCCGTGGAGATAGATGCACCCGACGAAGTGTTTGACACGCTGTCGGTGGGGATGACTTTCAAGATACACATCAACCCCGACGGCAAAGCCGACATTCAGGTAAAGAAAGGAAGGTTTAAAACGTTGGCATCGGTCGAAGGCCAGGCACTGCCCACTAATGTGCGCACCCCCTATGGTATCTATCAGGTGAGGTCTACCAAGTACTACAAGCCTGGCAAGGAACTCACCATCAGCGCCAACGTCACCGGTAACCAGCTGCGCACCGAGGATGTGATGAGAGACATGACTGTCAAGGTGCTCAACAAGAAGAGTAATGCCATATACATGGACATTGAGGTGACCAATATCAAGCGCGGTAAAGACATGCTCAACACCATGATCAAGCTCTACAACGAGCGGGGGCAAAAGGAGAAAGACGAGCAGGCAATCAACACCGCCAAGTTCATCAACGACAGGCTGGGTCTCATCTATAACGACCTCACTGGCAGTGAGGCCGAGATAGAAGCCTACAAGCGTGCACACAACATGGCCGACGTGGGAATACAGACCAAGACCAGCATCGCTCGTCAGGAGCAGGCCGATAACAAAATTGTGCAACTGGAGGCGCAATATCGCATTGTGAGCCTCATCAACGAGTTCATCAGCGACCCTCGCAACCGTCACTCCTATATTCCTTTTGAAGCCGACTCCACAGCGGCCTCGGGTTCAATAAGGGCCTTCAATCAACTTGCCATGCGCCGTGCCGAGCTCTCCAAGAGCGCCAAAGACGATAACGACGCCATCAGGGAGATTGACCGCCAGCTCGATGCCATGCGCGAGACCATTCGCAAGGGCGTGAACAATTCTCTCAATGCACTGAAGATACAAATTGACAAAGCCACCCAGGTGAGCAACGAGTCGCAGGGCGAGATGAGTCAAGTGCCCACTCAGGAGCGGGAAATGCGCTCTCTCTACCGTGAGCAAGGCATTCAGAACACTCTCTACACCTTCCTGCTTCAGAAACGCGAGGAAAATGCCCTTGTGCTGGCAGCTACTACTCCCAAGGGTAAAATCGTTGACCATGCTTATGCTCAGAGTAAGGCTGTGTCTCCCAACATACCATTGGTTCTCTTGATTGCGCTGCTTGCGGGCTTGATGCTTCCCGTCATCATCCTTTATCTGAAGAACCTGTTCACCACCAAGTTCTCTACACAGGACGAGCTCCAGAGCCTCACCAAGTCGCCAGTGCTGGGCGAGATTTGCCACAACCGCCACCGCGACTCGCTGGTTGTCAAGCCTGGAAAGACTTCTTCGATTGTCGAGCTCTTCCGCTTGCTGCGCAACAACGTCCAGTTCCTGATGACCAAAAAAGACGACAAGGTGGTGCTCGTGTCATCGTCCATCAGTGGAGAGGGCAAGTCGTTTATCAGCATCAATCTTGCTGCTTCGTTTGCTTTGTTGGGCAAGAAGGTTGCCCTCGTGGGAATGGATATACGCAGTCCACAGTTGGCAAATATGCTCAAACTCAATGAGGTTCCTGGTGTGACTAATTTCCTGTCAAACTCTGACATAAAGATTGACGATATCACACAGGCTATCCCCGAGGTGGAGAATCTTCATGTGGTAGTGGCTGGCCCCATTCCTCCCAACCCCTCGGAGTTGTTGCTGGGTGAGCGCACTTCACAATTCATTGACCAGCTGCGTGAGCGTTTCGATATCATTATCATCGACTCGGCTCCCATAGCCATGGTGAGCGACACGTTCTCACTGGCCAAGTTTGGTGACGCCACACTCTTTGTAACACGCGCCAACTACACCAAGCGCAACCTTGTCAAGTATTTCAACGAGGTTGTGGCGCGCAAGCAGTTCCATAACACCGCTATGGTGCTCAACGACAGCAACCCACGCCTGTCGGCTGGCTACGGCTACGGCTATGGAAAAGAGAAATAAGTTGTTTTTAGTTCTTAATTCATTTTAGAAGCGCTAAAAACTCTATATTTTCTTTATTATCTATACAAACTGCCAACTGTTATGAGATTTGAGAAACGATTCTTGATGCAGCGCCTCTTTTTCATTGGCTTCTGGCTTGCAACGTGCACAGGCTTCGTGAGCGACCTGTTCTGGGGAAACAACACGATAAGCCCCTTGACAACCATCTCACTACTCACGGTTGATGTGATATTGCTATTCCTTGCTTTTTGCACAGTGCAGAAGTCGGTAGACTTCCTCCTGATTGGTTCGTTTCTCGTTATAGCTTTTGTCAGCGGGTTTATTGTAAACAACGATAGCCTTGTTGTGTGGCTTAATGGCATGCGCTATTTCTTCCCCGTGTTGCTGATGCCGCCCATTCTGCGCTATTTCTGGGCGACAGAGTATCGTCATGATCTTTTTGTCAAGTCGTTCGACAAGCAACTTTACATTTTCTTGTGGCTGCAGGTACCTGCTGTGCTTTTCCAGTTCTTCAAGTATGGTGCTGGTGACCTTGTGGGTGGCACGATGGGTGGATGGTACTCTGGAACATTGAGCTTTACCATCTACTATGCCTCGTTCTATCTGTTGAACAAGCGCATCGACAGTAACAATGTCTTGGTGTCGCTATACAAGAACTGGACGTTGGTTTTCCTGCTTTTCCCCACTTTCCTTAACGAGACAAAAATCAGCTTTGCACTTATCATTGCCTATTTTATTCTCTTGCTGCCCATCGACCGCAAGTATCTGATACGACTCACTTTCTTGATTCCACTTGTTGTGGTGCTGGTGGGCATAGGTGGAACGTTTTATTTCTCTACAGTAAATGGCGAAGGCACGTTGGAGCTCAGCTCCGACTTTTTCAGTAATTATCTTGATGCCGACATCGACGACATGCAGGGAGCTACCGAGTATGCCGACAAGAACTTCGATGAGCAATTCGACATTCCACGTTTTGCCAAGTTGGCGATTGTGCCCCTTATTTTCAACGAACTGCCGGGGCATGACCTGATGGGATTTGGGCTAAGTCTTTACAGGCATGGAACCGTTATTGAAGCGTCTGATTTCCATCATGAATATGAGTGGGTGCTGCAAGGCACGAGCCCACAAATCATGAGTTCGGTCTTGCAATTGGGAATTATTGGCACCATCTGGTATATTGTGTTTTTCATGAGTTTTTTCATGGTCAAGCCGTCTCTTTATCCCTCGCGCAATCTCAATATGCAAGTGTTCTTTTTCCTTGCGGTGGTGATTCTCTTGTTCTATGCCGATTTTTGGCAGAATCCTAACTTCTGCTATGTCATGTTGACTTTCCATTTTCTGTCGTGGAAAAAGAGTGATGATGAGCGTGAACAGCAATCGATAACAGTTATTCAACAATCTTAATGCCATGCTGATAAACTCTATAGGGTTCTGGATATTCTTTGCAGTGGTGATTCTTGTCTATTACATGATAAGAAACTGTCGCTGGCAAAACGCATGGCTGGCGATTGCATCGCTTGTCTTCTATGGTTATGTGAGCATTAGATTGCTTGCATTTTTTATCGTGATAATAGGGTTGTTCTATGTGCTTGCCATAGGCATAGAAAAGAAGCTGACACAGTCTGCTACCATTGCGCGATGGCTCAAGGTGGCCGGAGTGGGTGCCGGAGTGGGTGTTCTGATTTATTTTAAGTATCTGAACTTTTTTATCGCCGAATTCACGGCATTGCTCACGGGCATGGGCTTTGCTGTAAATACAGGAACTCTCAATATTATAGCACCATTAGGCATCAGCTATTTCACATTCAAACTCATCAGCTATATTGTTGATGTTGCCAATGAGAAAATCCAGGCCGAGCACGATGTCGTTAAGTTCACAGCATTTGTGGCGTTTTTTCCCACTTTGATGTCGGGACCCATCGATCGTGCAACAACATTCTTGCCGCAGCTTGGGCAATTAAGGAAACTGCTGCCAGGCAACATCAGCGACGGCTCGCTACGCATCTTGTGGGGCTTCTTTATGAAGGCATGCATTGCCGACCGCATTGCCCCTTATACCGATGCCGTTTTCAACAACATCTCGCATCACAATGCGACGTCAATAGCACTGGCTTCGGTGTTGTATTTGATACAGATGTACACCGACTTTGCCGGATATAGCCACATGGCGATTGGAGTGGGGCGACTATTGGGCCTCACTGTTACCGAGAACTTCAAGCAGCCACTATTTGCCGTTAACGGAGGTGACTTCTGGCGCAGGTGGCACATGTCGCTATCGTTCTGGCTCAGGGATTATATCTACATTCCCATGGGAGGTAGCCGCTGCAGCAGTTTGCGCTCCTATTTCAACGTGATGGTGACATTCATCGCATGTGGCGCTTGGCATGGAGCAAGCTGGACTTATATTATCTTTGGCGCCCACCATGGGCTGTGGGTGATAGTGTCACGCATCATGAAAGTGCCTCGTGAGAGGCTTGAAAGTAGGCACGGCTTGCTCAAGCATTCCACGTGGTTCAAGAGCCTAAGGATTGTCATCAACTTTGTGGTGTGCTGCGTGGGAGCGATGTATTTCAGGGCCAATTCAATGGCCCACATTGTTGTAGCATGGAAAAAATGGCTCTCCAGTGATTGGGGGATGCCTTACCTTGAGGCCACTGTGCCGTTGTTCACCTTTGGCCTGCTCTCGATTCTTATCATGATTTACAAGGAGCATCGCGATGAGTATGGTGGCAAGGCTCTTTTCATGCACTCCTCACATAGAACAATGAGGCTTGTGTGCATTGCAGCGACAATAGTTTTCATCGTTCTCACTGGTGCTCTTGAGAGTAACAGTTTCATTTATGTCCAATTTTAGTGAGTCATGAAAAAGGTTATTGTAAACATTCTCATAGTTCTCGCAATTGTCGTTGCTTGTGACATTGTGGCGGGCTTTGTTGGCGACTCGATACTCATGAGTACGCCACAGGTGGGTATGTTGCAGACCGATGCTCACCAAGCCTTGTTCAAGAAAAAAGCCGATGTGCTGATTTTAGGCTCTTCGCGGGCCAGGCACACCTATCAGCCCAAGATGATTACCGATAGTACTGGCCTCACTGCCTATAACGCCGGAATAGATGGTCACGGCATGAATTATGCCTTGATTGTCATGCAGTCGTTTCTTGAGCGGTGCAAGCCACAGGTGGTTTTGCTCGACGCCTGTGCGGCGATGGTCACCAGCGAATGGCTTGACAACAGCATCGATGATGTCAAGCACTTTTACGGGCTAAATGCTCCGCTCACCAATTATGTGTCGGAATATGGTTCTTGGCAACTACAAGCAAAGCTCCACAGCAACCTGTACCGCTTGAATTCCACTCCCGTTTGGATGGCAAAAGCCCGTGCTTTGCCTGTTCATGATTGCGATGGCTATGTGTCGCAACACGGAAACCTTGCCGACACGGCAATCGTCAATTTTACCAATTTTGAGACCAATGAAATCCAGGTCAAGTGTTTTGAGCAGATTATCGAGACCTGCGAGAAGAACAACATCAAGCTCATGGTCTATATAGCTCCGTCGCTCGAGGTTACGGCAAAATTCCAAAGGTGGATGAAAGTTTTTGCCCAGAGGCACCATGTAACACTCTACGATTATGGTTGCGACCCTTTCTTCTTCAACAATCGGAATAGATATTTCAACGACTCCGACCATCTCAATGACCTCGGGGCACGCATTATGACAAATATCTTTATATGTGATGCCAAAACTCTTCTTAAATGATTTTAAGCAATCAATATATTAAATATAATAGCCGCCTCATCGACTTACTTAAGTTTGTTCTTGCGGTTCTTGTTGTTGGCGTTCACACGTTATATTCTGTAGATTTTTTAGGCCGTCCTATTTTACGCTTGGGTGTTCCCACCTTCTTCATTATTTCTTCCTATTTGTTTTTTATCAAGCAGAATTCTTGCGCTACGGTCCACGAGCGTAAACAAAGTCTCGCCAGCTATGTGAAGCGGATTCTGAAACTCTATCTTTTTTGGTTTGTAGTACTGCTTCCCATCACTGTGTATAATAATAAGTGGTACATAAATCTGGGTGCAGGCACCATTGTTGACATAGTCCAGAATTTCCTGTTCTATCAAACTTTTCCTGCTTCCTGGTATTTGATGGCATTGATTATTGGAATTTCTATAGTGTGGGCATTAGCAGAGAAAAAGGTTAATGATGTTTGGATAATCATAACAGGCATTCTGCTATATCTATTTTGTTGCATGAGTTCAAACTACAACTCACTGGCAGCTAAAGTTCCGTTGCTCGGGCGAGCTTTGAAGTCTTATGAAATGGTGTTTACTATGCCTCATAACAGCTTCCCAGCCGGAATACTTTTTATTGCAATGGGAAAGATACTTGCTCAGCGCTCATTTTATGTTTCTAATAAGCTTTTACTCATTGTAGCATTTGTTTTGTTTGTATTGTTGTATTGCGAATACTTCTGGGTGAAAAGTTTTGGAGTAATTGTTTCGGATGATTGTTATATAATGTTGCCACCATTGTGCCTGTGCCTGTTTATGCTGATAGGACAGAACGAGAAACTCAAACTGGGTTTCAACACAAAGCCCCTTCGGGCCTGTTCCACCATTGTCTACTGCAGCCACATCTCGGTTGCTTTCTGCCTCTATGGCGTGATGAGATATTATGTGGAATATGATACGACGGCCTATAAACTCTTGTCGTTTTTAATCACGCTTGCTCTGTCTTTACTGATTGCTATTGTCATCCTGAGACTCGAAAAACGAAAACGATTGAGATTTCTGCGCTATTCTCATTGAGAGCTGCACGTTAGTTAAAAATTCTCCGCTTGGTTTTGAGCAGCAGCCTCCACAGCCGTGGGTGCTTGATCAAAGCCTGCAGCAGTCGTGTTTTGGCGGGCAGTTTAAATCGCTTGTCTTCCAGCAGTGCTTTTACCCAGGCATCGTTAACATCGAGATTGCTAATGTTAAAAGCCATGCGGTCAATTTTCATAATCAGCAACGTCGACTCATGTTTTTCAAACAAGCCCCTTGTCTTGAACTCCCTGTCGATAATAGAGAAATACTCTTTCCATTTATCTTGTTTAGACAGCACGCCTGTGTTTGACAAAGAATTGGAGTTGTAATAATAAAGACATACGGGGTGATTGAAAAGTCCGGCCCGGTGAATGTGATTTGAGATTTTGATATTGATAAGCACATCTTCACCAGGCAATTTAATGTCGCTTGGAGGATAGATGCTGTCGTTAAGCCATACTTCTCGCTTTGTCAGGCAGCCCCAGTTGGCACAGATGCCATGTAGGTAAATAATATAATCCAGAAAGCCTTGTGCCGTGAGAATCATCTCATCTTCAGGAAACGATACCTCGTTCTTGTCGCCTTTCTCGTCAATCCTGATGTAATTGCCGTAGGCAAGGTCAAGATTGTTTTCCTGGCATTTCGACAGGAGATATTCCACTGCATCGGGCAGCAGCTCGTCGTCACTGTCGAGGTGGATGATGTAATCGCCTTTAGCCTCTTTCACACCGCTGCGTCGTGCCTCGGCAAGGCCGGCATTCTTCTTGTGAATGACCTTGATGTTATCATAGCGGCGAGAATAATCATCGGCAATGTCGCCGGCGCCGTCGGGCGAGCCGTCGTCCACTATCACAATCTCGCAACGACCATAGGTCTGCGCCAAAGCACTGTCAACACACCGTGGCAGGGTCTTCTCGGTGTTATAGACGGGAATTATTATCGAGACTAAAACTGAATCCACAGTTGGTGAGTGTTAAGTAGAGTGAGTTTAAGTGTTAAGTTTGCGCTCTTTCTACCGTTATCTAACGGTAGATATTGTTCTGAATGGTTTTCCTGTTTGCACTCTTGAAAGAATCGTCTATTGCCTTTCTTGTCAAACCATTGAATATATTGTTTGAGACCTGCACGCGGTCAAACCTGTAGGGCTTTCCCGAATAGTTGGCAAACATGATTCCGCTTCCCTTGTAGGCATTGATGGTGTTTTCTTCAAAGACTACCGACGTCTTTTTTGCTCCTTCCAGAATAAAGAAGTGGTAGTCGGTGCTGTTGAATGTGTTGTTGGTGAAATTAAGTTCCAGCTGTTCAAGGTTGTTGCAATAGATTTGAGTGTTGCCAGTGAACTCATTGTTTCTCGCGTTGATGACAACTTTCTCTATAGCCGTGGGATTCTTGAGCAGGGCTGTTCCGAAAAGGGTTGATGCAGTGTTGTTGAACAGGTTGAGATTGACATTGCCGCCTTGAGTCCACACCAGGGCGATGGGGTAATCGCTCTGAATGGTGTTGCCCGTGAGGGTGGTGTTGCCGTTTTTCACTACCAGGAAGGTGTAGCCGCTGTTAGTGCCATCGCACAAAATCTGGGCTTTATTGTCGATGAAATTGTTGCTCAGTGTTATGTTGCCTCGGCTACTGCCGCTGGTGGTGATGGTGAAGTCGGTGGTATAACCATTGGCAGTCGAGCATTTCGAGGTGTTGTGGATGGTGTTGTTCTCGACATCGATGCTTCCCAAAACCGCACGTTCAGCAAAGATGAAAGTGACGCTGCGTTTAATGGGCGCGCTGTTTGTTATGGTGTTGTCCTTGAACACAATGTTGTCGATGTCGCACTTGCGGTTCACATACTTGTCGTGTCCGAAGTTTATGATCACATCGATGTCAAAGGCTTTCTTGCTCTTCTTTTTGTTCTCATAGAAGAATTCGTTGCCTTCGACCGTGACGTTCTTCATGACCATATCCCTGTCGCCATTACCGCCCCAGATGGCAAGCGACTCGTCGTTGCCATACTTCCAGAACTTGTTGTTCCGCACAACGATGTTCTCCTGGTTGCCACGTGACCACAGGCAGCCACCCAAGAGGCAGTTGTTGTAGTTCTCGAAAGTACTGTTTTGAACAACCACGTTAGAGCAGTTGCGCAGGTCCAGGCAGGTGATTGCAGCATTCCATGCGCGCATCTCCACATTGTCGACATTGACGCTACCTGCGTGATAAATCTTGACCATGTGCTTGGCGGCGTCCTCCCACAGCACACCTCGGTGGTCGGCAAGCGCGAAGGCCACATTCTTGATTTCGACCTTAACCTTGTGGTACTCGGTTCCGAATACTTTAATGAAAGTATCGTCGGTGAATTTTGTGCGCCCGTTACGGAAGCCTTCTTTTAATATCAGCTGGGTTGATGAGGGACTGATACCTTTGATTGTTGTGTTGCAAGTCGATTCTATGGTCCCGTCAAGTTCATACTTCCCGGGCTTGTCGATATTTATTATCAGGTCGTCGTTGCGGCCGAGTGTTTTTATGACATTGTTGATGTTGTCGGACAAGGGCTTGCCGCATTGACTTATTTTGATCTCAACGGTGCGTGCGCTCGCTGCTGCAGGCATGAGCAGCGACACCAGTACAAACAATGTGAATCTCATTATTTTCATGACATTTTATTTTTTGCAAAAGTAATAAAATATTTCTTTTTTGACTTTTTTTGGACCTAAAAGATTAATAAAATATTCCCTTCTCTTTCAGTGAAAGGAAAAAATGTGTAATTTTGCGTTTTCCGAGCTTTCATATATAATTTTGACTAACGTGTTTGGCTTTTTCATGAACATTCTACTCATAAATCTCATCTTATATACTGTTGAAGAAAGAACGATAAAGAGACGCAAGTCTATCGAAGACTCTTTGATATATAATTTTGCCATGGGGTTTATTGAGAATGGTCACAAGGTCACTGTTGTTGCGCTCGATGACTACAGACCAACCGAAGAGGAGAATCTGCCCTTTGACATCGTTTATCTGAAATCATGGATGCCAAGCATCTTCAAGCCCGATCGCCTGCCCTATCCTAAAGGCCTGAGAAAGTTCTTGAAGGAGAATATCGACACCTATGATATGGTTATCTCGGGCGAGGTGTTCTCCATGCCATCGGTGCTCTCGGCAGGCATCTGTAAAGAGAAACTCTATGTGTGGCAGGAGATGAGCTTTCATCAGAAGACTCTTCATGAGCTTGTTTCAAAGACCTGGCACAATGTCATCGTTCCGCTATTGCTGCGCAACACCATGATTGTGGCGCGCAGCGAAGAGGCGCGAGATTTTATATCGCAGTATTGCAAGAACGTGGCGCGGGAGATTGTGTGTAATGGCGCCAATGCACATGAACTGTTCCCCGATGAGGTGAGCGAGGACTGTTTTATCATTGTCTCGCAGCTGGTAGAGCGCAAGAATGTGAAAGCCTCGATAGAACAGTTTGCCAAGTTCATTAAGGTGCCGCATTTTGAGCATTACAGGCTACTCATCATTGGTTACGGCGATGCCGAGGACTCTCTCAAAAATCTGGTCGAGAAATTGGGCGTGGGTGAGAATGTCCATTTTCTGGGCAGGCAATCACATAAAGAAATGGCAGTACATCTGCGGCATGCCAAAGGGTTGTTGATTAACACCTTCCGCGATTTGAACCTGCTCACCATAGCCGAGGCCATCGTGAGCGGCACTCCCGTGATTTCCAACACCGAGCCCGACCGCATGAAATACATCAACGACAACCACATGGGAATTGCTCGTGACAACTGGGATGAGAACGACCTGGTTGAAGTGGCGACAAACTATGAGTCCTATCACAAGGCATGTGTCATGCACCGCGATGAAATGACCAACGTGGGTTGTGCCAAGATTATGGTTGATATTCACGAGAAGTATAACAAAAAACAATAATTCTGCATTCTCATTATGGAAAAGAAGCGCATTCTCATAGCAAACAAGTTTTACTATCCCCGCGGTGGCGACTGCGTGGTGGCGATGAATCTCGAGCAATTGCTCCGGGAGCAAGGCCATGAGGTGGCAGTATTTGCCATGCAGCATCCCGAGAATGTGGAGTCGGGGTGGAACGGCTACTATGCCTCGCAAGTGGACTTTGCCGGCTCGATAGGCAACAAGGTCAGGGCAGCCAAGCGGCTGATGGGGTGGGGCGACATCAAGACATCCTTCAACAGGATTCTCGATGACTTCAAGCCCGACATCGTGCATCTGCACAACATCCATTCCTATCTGTCGCCTGTGCTGGCCAAGATTGCCAAGTGCCACGGTTGTAGAGTGGTGTGGACGCTTCACGACTACAAACTTGTGTGCCCTTCCTATGCTTGCTTGCTGAATGGGAAGCCTTGCGAAAAATGCATTGGGCACGGCAAGGCCCATGTGCTCAAGAACCGATGCATGAAAGGCAGCTTGGTTGCCAGCGCACTGGCATGGCTCGAAGCGAGGAAATGGAACCGCAGCGTGCTCGAAAGCTATACCGATGCCTTCATCTGCCCCAGTAACTTCATGGCAAGCAAGATGAAGAAAGACGACTTCGACCCCGAGAAACTTCATGTGGTGTGCAACCACATCGACCCCGAGAAGCTAAGGCTTTATGACTCGGTGGGAGCCGGGCGCGAAGATTACTATGTTTATGTGGGCAGGCTCTCGCCCGAGAAAGGTGTGGAAACTCTGCTCAATGTTGCGTCCAAGTTGCCCTGCAACCTCAAGGTTGCCGGCGATGGGCCACTGATGGCCACACTCAAGCAGCAATACAGCGAAAACAGTAACATTGAGTTTTGTGGACGATTGGATTCTAAGCAAGTTGCCGAGCTTCTCAGTAAAGCACAGTTTTCGGTCATGCCAAGTGAATGTTATGACAACAATCCTCTCGGGGTGATTGAATCGCTCTGTGCCGGCACGCCTGTGGTGGGAGCACGCATTGGCGGCATCCCCGAGCTTCTCGATGAAGGTAACGGCATCACCTTTGCTTCGGGAAACCGAGATGATCTTGCCTCAGCCATCAATCAGGCTTTCTCTACACAATGGCATTACAGCTCCATAAAGGAGGCTGCAGGCGTGCGATTCTCTCTAAATAAGCATCTTGAGCAGGTGATGGAAATCTACGGAGCCTGATTTTGTAGTTATTAATCTTTTTCTGAGACTATTGTTTGGCGTGTAGCGTTTTTTCTTGTAACTTTGCACGCTCTTTTTGTCCTCCCACCGTGTGGTGGGGCAACGAGGCACTTGTTGATAAATAATTGTTGCCCCCAAGGCAATAATTTATTTTTCAATGAGTTATTTATATAGTTAGGATATATCCAACATAATAGCGCTACATTTTTTAGATGAAAAATACCGTTCAAGGCAGTCTCATCACAACTTTCAGGTGCAACGCCAAGTGTAACATGTGCAACATTTGGAAGTTCCCCACCAAGCCCGAGGAGGAGATTGACGCCTCCTACTACGAGAAGTTGCCCGATGGACTGCGCATCAACATAACGGGTGGTGAAGCCACCATCCGCAAGGACATCGACAAGATTTTCGAGATTTTGTATCCCAAGTCGGCTCTGCTGGAGCTGAGCACTAACGGATACAATACCGAGAAGATTGTCGAGCTTGCCAACAAATACCCCAACATCTTGATACGCGTGAGCGTAGAGGGACTTCCTAAAATCAACGACACCAAGCGCGGGCTGGTCAACGGCTTCGACCACGCACTGCGCACCATGCTCGAGCTCAAGAAGACCAAGTGCAAGAACATTGGCTTCTCGGTGGTGATTTCGCCCGACAACTACAAGGACCTCGTGTGGCTCTATGAGCTGTGCGTGGCACTCGATGTGGAGCTGGGCAACTCGGCAGTGCACAACTCGTGGTACTTCCACAAGGACGACAACGAGATCGTGAGCGAAGACGCTCTCAAGCAGCACGAACTCTTTGTCAAAGCCTTGCTCACGAGCAAGCGCCGCCACCTCAAAGACCGCCTCAAGGACTATGGCCGAGCATTCTTCAACCGTTCCATACACCGCCGCCTGCGTGGCGACGAGGCAGGCTACCGACCTGCCTGCGGTGCGCTCACCGACTTCTTCTTCATCGACCCCTGGGGTAATGTGTCGCCCTGCAACGGCTCGAGCGAGGAGTGGATAATGGGCAACATCAAGGAGCAGAGCTTCGAGGAAATCATGAACAGCGACAAGGCCCGGGAGGCTCTCAAGAAGGTGCAGGCCTGTGACCGCAACTGCGCGTTCATCGTCACCGAGCGTCACGACATGGTTCGTCGCCCGTGGATTCCCATCAAGTGGATCATCAAGAACAAGTGGCGCATCCGCCAGGGCAAGGACATCTGTTGGGATTAATTTTACTTGTCGCTTGATGCAATGAAGGTAATTTCGGTAATAGGGGTTAGAGGATTTCCAGGCGTGCAGGGTGGTGTGGAGATGCACTGTGAGAACATCTACACTCGCATGCACAAGAACTACCGCCTGCGCATCTACCGACGCCGGCCCTACCTCACCGAGGTCTCGGCACGCAAGTTCAAGAACACCGAGTATGTCGACCTGCCTTCAACCCGCATCAAGGGACTGGAGGCGGTGATTCACACCTTCCTTGCCACTATCCACATCATCTTCCACCGGCCCGACGCCGTGCACATCCACAACATTGGGCCAGGCATGTTTGCTCCGCTCATCAAGCTCTTTCGCATCCCCATCATCCTCACCTATCACAGCCCCAACTACGAGCACAAGAAGTGGGGAAGGGTGAGCCGCGCCATCCTGAAGATTTCGGAGAAGATCTCGCTCAACTGCGCAAGCAAGATAATCTTTGTCAACAGTTTCCAGCGCGAGAAACTCGGAGAGAAAGTGCTGGCGAAGTCGGTATTTATCCCCAATGGCATCAACAAGACAAAAATAGGTCGAAGCACGGGACTGCTGCGACGACTCGAGATTGAACCGCGCGACTTCATCCTCTCGGTGGGAAGGCTCACGCCCGAGAAAGGCTTTGAGTATCTTGTCGAGGCTGTCAACAAGCTCGACGAAGTGAAGCATTTGGTCATTGCCGGTGCCAGCGACCACGACACAAGCTATTTCAAGATGCTCAAGCAGCTCGACTGGAACGATAAAGTTATCTTCACCGGGTTCACCCAGGGCGAGGACCTGCGACAGCTCTATAGCCACGCGCGCCTCTATGTGCTCTCGTCGGTGAACGAGGGGTTCCCCTTGGTGTTACTCGAGGCGATGAGCTATCAGTTGCCACTTGTGGTGAGCGACATTCCTGCCACACACCTCATTGAACTCCCCAAGGACAACTATGTGGAAGTGGCCGACAGCGATGCCCTCGCCGAGGGCATCAAAGATGCTCTTAACAAGGATTTTCAATTACAACATTACGACCTGAGCGACTACAACTGGGATAGAATCGCCAAGCAGACGCTTGATGTATATAAACAAGTGCTGAAATAAAATACTAACATATATATGATTGTGATGAAAAAACTGATTATATTCTTCTGTGTGTTATTGGTGGCATTGGCTGGTTTTACTGTTAGTGCGCTCAACATTCCCAAAGGTAAGTTTTATTTCAACAATTCGCTGACAAATTACTCCGTTGTGAAGTTTGTCTATGGCAACTATTCTAATTCCGAGATCTATGTGGTGACAATGACAAATGAGGAGGACAGTCTTTGGAGTATCACAATCCCCGAGACTGTGACAGGAATGCACTGCTATTGCTTTGTCGAGACTTCGTTACCCGATGGGTTTTATAACGAGGATCCTTCGAGCATGATTACCAGAATCATCTCGCTAAACGGAAAGCACACCACGACTTTCAACATCCCTATCCCGGTAGGGTGGGTGTTCACACCAACTGGTGGAAATAATTGGACATCGGGAATCTGGTTGATGCTCGGTCAGCCAATATCCTACTCTGGGACTTTGCCTGTGATGTTCATCAACACCGAGGATTCTATGCCCATAACATCAAAAGATGAATACATTTATGCCTATTATTATATTGACAACATGGGCATCGAGGGCATTGACAATGTGGGGGCTGCCGATGCTCCAAATCTGATGCAGATTAGAGGGCGCGGAAACTATACATGGGAATACTACGACAAGAAGCCTTACCGCATCAAGCTCGACAAGAAAACAGCACTGCTGGGCATGAAACGCAATAAGCATTGGGCATTGATTGCCAATGCCGATGACTATCTGGGTTTTCTGCGTCACGCTGTGGGATATGAGTTGAGCAGGCAGTTGGGGCTTGCGTGGACACCGTCGCAGCGACCAGTAGAGGTGGTGCTCAATGGCGACTATATTGGGCTTTATATGCTAACCGAAACGGTGCGTGTAGAACCCAACCGCGTAAATGTGACGGAGCAGGCCGATTATGAGACCGACAGTCTCAAGATTACTGGTGGCTGGCTGGTTGAGATTGACAATTACTATGAAGAGGAGCAGATTCAAACCGTTGAGAGCAACGGACAGGCGATTAACTTGACCTACAAGTCACCCGAACACCTGAGCTACCCCCAGCGAGAATATCTCCTAGACTTAATAAATATTGTAGATTCAGCAATCTATGTCACCGACAAGACCGACAACAGTTGGGAGACATATATCGACCCCGATACATTGGCTTGCTTCTATATCGTACAGGAGTTGCTCGACGACACCGAGTCGTTCCATGGCAGCTGCTTCTGGCATAAGGAAAAAGGAGAAAGCTCGAAGATTTTGTTCGGGCCAGTGTGGGATTTCGGCAACGCTTTCTGTCGTGGCATCACCGACAAGTTTATTTACGAGGAGCCTATGACCACGCAGACATGGATTGGCGAGATTGCAAAATTTCCGCATTTCCAGCAGATAGTTAAGAAACATTGGCGGCGATATGTCTCGCTACATTACAAGGAGATGACAGATAGCTTTATTGACAGTTTTATTAATAAGATTTACCAAGCGGCAATTTTTGATGCATTAAGGTGGCCCGATTATGGTAATGCCGAACTTTACTATGACCGTGACCTCTTCAAGAGCTATTTTCAAAGCAAATACAACTGGCTCAACGAGCAGTGGAGCGTAGCAAATGGCGATGTGAACTGCGACGGAATCGTCACTGCTGCCGACATCACCACCCTCTACGATTATTTACTTAATGGTAATGATACTTTCCTAAGTACAAGCGATATAACCAGCGACGGAGAAATTACTGCCGCCGATATCACCGCCCTTTACAACCTTATTCTAAGGTGATTTAAAGTCTACGGAGTTCACTGCTTAAAGTCTACGGAGTCATGGAGTCCAAGGAGTTTTTGTTTTTCAACTCCATTACTCCAAGACTCCGTAGAATAAATCTCCGTAGAGAGGTGTAGGTAATTAGACGTTGAAGCGGAATACCATTCAAAGCCTACGGAGTCCAAGGAGTTTTTATTTTTCAACTCCATTACTCCAAGACTCCGTAGAGTTTATCTCCGTAGAGATGTGCAGGTGATTAGACGTTGAAGCGGAACACCACGATGTCGCCGTCCTGGAACACGTAGTCTTTGCCCTCGATGTGCATTTTGCCAGCCTCTTTCACTGCCGCCTCGCTGCCATAGTGGATGTAGTCCTCATATTTTATGATTTCGGCACGAATGAAGCCACGCTCGAAGTCGGTGTGAATCACGCCGGCGCACTGTGGTGCCTTGCTGCCCTTGCGGAAAGTCCAGGCGCGCACCTCTTTGGGTCCAGCGGTGAGGAACGTCTCAAGGTCGAGCAGCTTGTAGGCAGCCTTGATCAATCGGTTCACACCGCTCTCCTTCAGTCCTATTTCCTCGAGGAACATCTGTCGCTCCTCATAGGTCTCGAGCTCGGCGATGTCGCTCTCGGTCTGCGCTGCCACAACGAGAATCTCGGCATTCTCTTCCTTGACGGCTTCACGCACTGCATCCACATATTTGTTGCCAGTTACGGCACTGGCATCGTCGACGTTGCACACGTAGAGCACTGGCTTGTTGGTCAACAGGAACAAGTCGTGGGCAAATTTCTGCTCGTCTTTAGTCTCGAGGGTGACGCTGCGTGCGCTCTTGCCCTGGCTCAGCACTTCCTGATATCGCTTGAGTACCTCGTGCTGCATCTTGGCATCGCGCTCTCCGGCAGCTGCCATCTTAGCCACCTTGCCTATGCGGCTCTCAATGGTCTCGAGGTCGCGCAGCTGGAGCTCGGTGTCGATCACTTCCTTGTCGCGCACGGGGTCGACAGTACCATCCACGTGGGTGATGTTGTCGTCGTCAAAGCAACGAAGCACGTGCAAGATGGCATCGGTCTCGCGTATGTTGGCAAGGAACTTGTTGCCCAGGCCCTCACCTCGGCTTGCTCCTTTCACCAGGCCGGCAATATCGACAATTTCCACTGTCGTGGGTACCACCCTGGCAGGATTAACCAGCTCGGCAAGCTTGTTAAGTCGCTCGTCGGGAACGGTGATTACGCCCACGTTGGGCTCTATTGTACAGAAGGGAAAATTTGCCGATTGTGCCTTAGCATTCGACAAGCAGTTGAACAATGTTGACTTGCCCACGTTGGGAAGTCCCACGATACCACATTGAAGTGCCATAATTATTAAGTGTTAAGTAGTAAATGTTAAGTGTTTAAGTTTGTGCTTGCGACGATCAACTATGAGCTATATATTAAAATCCAGTCCAGTTTTGTCGCCACAGGTCGCGTGCGATTTCGTCCCAGCGCAAGATAGTGGCTCCGAAGAAGTCGGCGACATATCCGTTGAGCATTGATTGTGCCTTGTCGGGGGTGGTGGCGTTGAGTCTCTGCCAGGTCTGTTCAACATAGTGCAGTTCTCTCATGCCCTTCTCGGTGAAGTAGTCGCGTTGCGGCTCTATTATAGAGCGGAATTTGCCCCAGCGCACGGTGGCGAGACGGTTGGCCTTGCGGTAGTGCCACAGGGCGGCATCGTCGCGGTCGCTGTGCTGGCCACACACCTGCAACATCTTGGGGAGCTCGGTAGTGCCTGCGAAGATTGGGAATCGTGGACTCTCGCCAGGATTGTCGAGGGCCACCCAAGCCACGCCGCCTATCTCGTTGGGCAACCATGAGCGACACTGGATGACAGTACTGTAGGCACACCAGGGCACGCTCACGGTGCGTATGTTCTTCATCGCCGAGTCGCCCATGGCGTAGTACATGTTTATCTCGTCGGGGCGCATCCATGGGTTGCTGAATGGCGATACTATGCTATCGGGCTCATTCTCCACGAGGTTGCCGTCCTTGTCGCGTCGTTTAGGGTTGGGAATCATGTGACGTCCGCTCAGGTTCTTGTCGGAACCCTCGTAGTAGCTTCCCAGCAACTGCATCACCTGCTCGGGACTCACCTTTGCATCGGGTTTCACGCTCAGCGGCAGCCATGCCACTGTGTCGCTCAGGTTGAGCGATGGCGCCAGCACACTCATGATATAGTGCTCACGCACGCTGTAGTTTTTCTTCTCATGGAAGTAGTTCTCGCCGCTATAGGCTTTGAAGAAGTTGAACTCCTCTTTTCCGTCCCACAGCTTGAGCTGGCGGGCGACTTCCTTGACGTTGGCCGAGGCCATGTAATGATCCTTGTCGTTGAGGTCGAGGGTGCCGATGCGCGAAATGTTGGCCGAGACGGCAATCTCGTCGTCGGGGATGCGCACGGCAGCCCACACGGCTCCCACTTTCTTGGGACCTGCGCCAAATATCTCAAAGATCCACACCTCGTTGGGGTCGGCTACGGTGAGACATTCGCCGCTGTCGCAGTAGCCGTACTGCTCGGCCAGACTGCCCATCAAGGCAATGGCTTCTCTTGCGGTAGAGCATCGTTCCAGAGCTATGCGCTGCAGCTCCTCGATATAGAACATGCCATTCTTGTTGCGCAAGGTGTCACGGCCGCCAATGGTGGTCTCGCCCATCGCCACCTGTTTCTCGTTCAAGCAGGGATAGGAGGTGTCGAGAAAGCGGAACGTGTGTCGCACCTGTGGAATCATGCCCTTAACATAGAGCTTGGTGCTGTCGCTGGCGCTTTGTGTGTGCATGCGGCCCTCGTAGATGGCGGTCATCGCGCCGCTCTCATAGTCGCGTGCCGGTGTCATGGTCATCCATGTGCGGTACCATGAGTCGCAGGTGTGGGAGGTTATCACCGAGCCGTCGGTGCTGGCGTTCTTGCCCACCATGATGCTGGTGCACGAAAGGCGTGCGCGCCCTTCAGGAGTTGTCTCATCCACTTGAGCCACAGCAGGCAGCAAAGCCATTGACAGTGCTATTGTCGCAAAGAAATTTAGTTTCATAGTAGCATTTTTCTTTTAAAAGCACTGCAAAAGTACACAAAATCTCGCAGGTTTTCAAATTTTGAGTAAGCTCACCAACTTAAACTAATCAAAACACCCCCCTGCAGGAAGAAGTTTCACACAAATTGCCATGTAATTACAATGCTCTGCGCCTTGAATAAAACTTCTATGGAGTTTAGGTGTCTTGGAGTCTTGAGAGACCTCTCCAAAATAGAGGAAGTGGCAATAATTTGATTATCTATGAGTTTATAATAAAAGGGGGAACACTATCTTTGCAAGGCGATGAAACATCCTGTGAACATAAAGGTAGGTCTTGTGCTGATGCTTGCACTGATGAGTGTGGGCACCCTTGACATGCTCGCGCTTGATGTCGCACAGGGTGACTATTATTTCGACAACAGCAAGGTCAAGTACTCGCATGTGAAGATGGTTGTGGGCAATGTGACCAATGAATTTACCAGAGTTTACGACATGACTCAGGATGTGAAGGGCGGTTGGTGGAAAGCCACTATCGATAGCCCTCTTTACGGATTGAGTTATTTCACCTTTGTGGATGCCGATGTGCCGTCGGGCACTTATTACACACGCTTGAGCATGTTTCTCGATAGCTTGAGCGAGGCATGTGATGAACAGTTGAGACGCACAAGTCTCAAATCGAAAATGTTTATCGACTGGAACAAGTCGGATAAATGGATTTACTACCCATTGAACGACGCACAGCTGAGCGATGGTTATTGGCGCCCCGACTTCAGCTACACGGTGACCGTTTCGGGCACTCTGCCAGTGGTGTATCTCAACACACAGAACTCGGCAACAATCTCGAGTAAAGAATATTACATCGGCGGCACGTTGTGGATTGACGACGGGTTTTCATCGCTTGGCAGCGAGGATGAGCCTCTCGACATTGAGGTGAAAGGTCGTGGACACTGGACTTGGTTGCATTCCGACAAAAAGCCCTATAGACTGAAATTTGCATCTAAACAGTCTCCCTTAGGCCTTGAGAAGAGCCGGCATTTTGTGCTCTTGGCACACAACGAGGATTATAGCGGCTATCTGCGCAACACCACAGGATTCACCCTGAGCCGGCTGCTCAACATGCCCTACACCCCAACCGAGGTGCCGGTGGAGCTGGTTCTCAACGGGGAGTATCAGGGACTGTACTTCCTGTGCGAGAAAATACGTGTGGAGAGTGGCCGTGTCGACATCATGGAGCAAGCCGACATGGAGACCATCCCCGAGAATGTGACAGGTGGCTGGCTGCTTGAGCTTGCCAATGACGGCGTGAAGGTGATAGAGCAACACCAGAACAATGACCCAGCCAATCCTCTGTTTACTTTTATAGCTCAATCGCCCGAGCAGTTATCGTCTGTTCAGCGCTCTTACATCCACAACCTGCTGTTTCGTGCCGACAGCTGCGTCTATGTGTCAAACAAGAGCGACCGCGGCTGGGAAAGTCTGCTCGACATCCACACCCTGGCACGTTTCTATGTCATTCACGAGATATTGGAGAATGTGGAGTCGTTCTCGGGCAGCCTGTATCTGTATAAGGACTTGGGCGACGAACCCCTGAAATTTGGCCCTGTATGGGACTTTGACAATAGCTATTTTCAAGACAAAACCACTGGCGACCATTTCATCTATGACTACGGCACGCATTATCCGTTCTTGTGGATAAAAGAGATAATCAAGTTTCCACGATTCCAGCACGAGGTGAGGCTTGTGTGGCGTGAGTTCTGCGACAATCACATTCTCGACCAGGTCATCAGGCATGCATGGCGGTGGAGAGAGATGATTTCACAAGCCGAGTTTCATGACTATCTGCGCTGGCCCTTATATGCCAGCAGTCATGGTCCCGAGAAGCCTCAGCAGTATCTTGATTTGATATCTAAAAAGGTTTCTTGGCTGGACAGCAAGTGGGGTAGTGGAGCCGATATCAACAAGGATGGAGTATTGACTGCTGCCGATCTCACTGCCATGTACGACTACTTTCTCAGTGATGGTGAAATCTATTATATAGATGTCGATGGCGACGGATACTTCACGGCCGCCGATATAACCCTGCTTTACGAGCTTATTCTAAGGTGATTTGAAGTCTACTGAGTTCACCTCTCAAAGTCTACGGAGTCATGGAGTCCAAGGAGTTTTTATTGTCAACTCCATTACTCCAAGACTCCGTAGAATATAGTTCCGTAGAGAGTTGTAGGTGATTAGATGTTGAAGCTGAACACCACTCAAAGTCTACGGAGTCCAAGGAGTTTTTATTGTCAACTCCATTACTCCAAGACTCCGTAGAATATAGTTCCGTAGAGAGTTGTAGGTGATTAGATGTTGAAGCTGAACACCACTCAAAGTCTACGGAGTCCAAGGAGTTTTATTTTTCAACTCCATTACTCCAAGACTCCGTAGAATATAGTTCCGTAGAGAGTTGTAGGTGATTAGATGTTGAAGCTGAACACCACTCAAAGTCTACGGAGTCCAAGGAGTTTTTATTGTCAACTCCATTACTCCAAGACTCCGTAGAATATAGTTCCGTAGAGAGTTGTAGGTGATTAGATGTTGAAGCTGAACACCACTCAAAGTCTACGGAGTCCAAGGAGTTTTATTTTTCAACTCCATTACTCCAAGACTCCGTAGATTATAGCTCCGTAGAGAGGTGTTGGTCGACAAGTCTAATCCTTAGACTATGGTCGTGGGTGTGGGATTGCTGTGGAGTGCCCACCTGGTTGATGTCTTCCAGCGCGCTGCGCAGCATTGGTTCCACTCGTGGCATAGCGTTCTCAATCAAGAAATCGGTTATCTCGTCGGCATTGTCGGGGAAGATGTCGGCCACCATGCCGTGCAGTCCTTGTTTCACAGCTTCGATGATAGCGGCGGCCTGGTTGGGGTCCTCACCTCCGCACTCTACCATCAAGAGGCTTTGAGTGAGAGGCTGTTGCAGATGTCTCAATAGCAAAGCCGACAGCTCGACAGCATTGTTGGGCACCTTCGAAACATCGACACCTTCCTCGGCAAACAATTCTTTCATCTGTTCCAGTCGTGGGCTGATTTTGTCCCACAGTCGTCGTGAGATGATGCCTGCCAAAGCTGGCGCACTGTTTTCAATCTTGGCACGGCCCTGACTGAGAACACAGTTACTGGGGCTGTCAAAGATGCGAGTATCGATACTCAATGAGGCGTGCGATGAGTCAAAAGTCGCCGTACGCATGGCAATGGGATAGGTCGACGCCGAACCAGTCGAAACATCGGTAATTCCATCCTCGGTGGCTGCGTCTGTGATGTGAAGATGACCGGTGAAAACGACTTTCACTCCACCATCACGCAGCACTTGTGCCACCTCGTCGTGGTTAGATGCTATGTAGTTAGGCAACAATAGTGCTTCACCATCGATGTGCTCCACCAGATGGTGGTGCATCATAGCTATCACTCGCTTACCAGACTGCTTGGCTTGAGCGAGCTGCTGCTTTACCCACTCTATAGTCTCGGGTTTAACGGTGCCGTCGGTGTGATACACAACTTCTTCATCACGACTCGCTGCATAAATGTTGCTGTCGATGCCTAGTAGCATCAGTCCAGGAACTGGCTCACAAATGTAACTCAGAGAGTTAGGGTCACGATTTGAGTCGTTGCCGTAGCCATAATTAGCGTAAATCGCGGCAAAATCCTCGCTAGTGACATTGGCAACAGCCTTAGACTCATCACCCTTGTATTGCTTACTGTAAGGGCACATCACGTCGTGGTTGCCTGGGATAACGAAGGTGCGCACCCCAGCCTGCTCAAGTCGCTGCAAATGCTCGACCAGCCGCTCATGACTTGCCCTCTCACCGTTGAAAGTGAGGTCGCCTGTGATGAGCAGCAGTTGCGGTTTAGCCTTTATGATTTCGTCGATCAGCGAGTGCATGATGTAATCGCTTTGAATCACCATCTTCATATCGCTCTTGTCGAGCTGCCGCGCCGCATTGCCATCGTCGTATAGTGAAGGTGACAGCAAGTGCGGGTCGCTGATGACCATGATTTTATAGTTGTCGTTACTGTGCATAGTTGTCGCGTTTACACTTGGCGCCACCATCAACATCAGCAAGCACCAAGCAGTGAGTAGAAAGTGTTTCATGTCAAATAATTCTTTATTTCCTGTATATATAAACGCAAAGAGGGGGAGAATGTTTCCTTTTGATGGTGAAAAAAGTTTTTCCAAGCTCAGTCATCACAAAAAATGGTTTTTAAAAGTGTTTTGTTTTTTAAAAGAAAAGGTGTTATATTTGCAACTGTGATTTTTTTCACCCGCTAAAACCTAATTGATTATGAAGCATTATAGATTTATTTTGGTGGTGATTGTGCTGGCTTTGCTTGGCGGCACAATTGCTGTTGAGGCAAAGGCAAGAAAACGCCGCACCACGCCTCGGAGAGAGAGAACTAAGCCACAAAGGGCTACCAGCAATGTCGAAAAGTGTGCCCTCGACATGGTGGAGTATCACTATCAGGCGATGAGGATAGAACCCGTGGCCGAGGTGCGCCTGGAGCGAAAGGGTGACAAGGTGGTGCTCGTGGCCAAGGGCACAACCAGTGAAGAGACAGAATATGTCCTCGAAGATGGTGAGCAGCTTCTCAAGGAGGCTTTGGCTATAATCGAGGCCGAGAACATGCTGGACTACGGCGTGAGCTATGAGCCAGCGATACAGCCCCTTGACGGGTATGCGTGGTGGTTCAGCGCAAGACTTGCCGACGGCCGATCGGTATCAAGTCATGGTCATAACGCGCAACCTGAAGGCGAAGGCTTGGGAAAGATGCACAGGCTGCTCTTTGACCGTGCATTGAAGTTGATGGGCATTGAATATTAAGTTATAGGTAGTAAGTGTTAAATGAAGCCGCGTTGCGGCTGATGGGTTCACTTGGGGTGGATGCACGCCTTGTTCCTAAAGCATTTTGCTGGACATCAAGAATTAACACTTTAAGGCTTCTACTAAAAAAAGATGCTGCGCATTTGCACAGCATCTTTTTCTTATTCAGCAGTTTTCGATAGTTATTTTCTTTTCTTACTGCCGAGGATTACGTTGTAAACAGTTGTAATATCTACCGAGGTGATTTCACCGTCGCCACTCTGGTCGCCGTTGACCATGCCCTCGGTGTCACCATTGAGGAGGTAGTTGTAGAGGATAGTGATGTCCACTGAGTTCACATCACCGTCGCCGTTCACGTCGCCTGGAATAACTTGCTGCTCCTCGCCAGTCATCACGATATATTCGCTCTTGGCAGGAGTAGTGTGGGTGTTGTTCTCGGTAGGCATTGACAGGATAGCCAGCTTGCCGGCCGAAACGAACAGGTTACCAGCGTAGTCATAGTTGATTTGAGTAACCAGGTTGCCTACACCGTGCTTGTATTCATACTTGTAGTTCAAAGCGGGAACGCCATCGCTGCCATATTGAATCTCAAAGAACTTGAGAGTTCCGTCGGGTTGGTTAACAACAAGCTCGGTACCGTCGGCGCTGATAGCACCTGCGCAGTATTGAGTACCAGTGAGGTGCTCGTGGATTGGGTTGTCGACGTCACCACTATTATAAACAATTTGTCCCTCTGGGTTTACATAGATGATAGAAGGTACACTTGAGTTGTTGTTGCCGGCGCTGCGGTTCTGAACTACCCAGATACCACCATCCTCAGTCTCGCCAATCACTGCTGCATGAGTACTGATGAGCTTAGCGCCAATGCCCCACATGCGGGTTGGTGCTTCGGTCCAGTTCTCCATGATTGTGCCATCCTCGTTACCAATGTTGTATTGAGAGATGTCGTTGTTGGCATCCTCAAGGTGGCAATACATGTGAGTGTTGGCACCTGTGCCTGTAACGAATACCGAAGGAGTGGAAGTACACATCATCTGACCAGCGTCGTTGGTGATAGTACCATCACTGGCGTGAGAGCCAATAAAGAATGGCTCAAGGTCGCCGCTCAATGTCTCGGGATTGAGCTTGAACACACCCGAGCGAGCACCGTCGGCCCAGTTGGCAAGGTAAACAGTACCATTCTGGTCGATATCCAGACGGAATGGGTTGCCAAGGGTGTACTCACCGCTGATTGGGCCACCAATCTGTTGCCATTCGGGAGTGTAGGCATAGATAGCATTGCTGGTGTTGCTTGAGCCGATGCGGTTAACGAGGTAGAAGCGTCCGAAGTAAGGACTCTCGGGATTGTCGTCAACAGCATTACCAATGCGGCTAAATGTGAAGTCATCGGGATTGTTAAGCTTGTTGATGCGTGCGATTGGGTCGCCCACGAGAGTGATTTCCCAATGCATCTTGATGCAACCTTGCTCACCATCGGGAACAGAGGGAAGGTCAGCTACTGGAATGGTGATTTCGTTGGCACCAGTCACAACGTTAGAAAGTGGGAATGTAGCAAGAACCTCGTTGGTGTCGACATCGCGGAAGGTGATGTAACCCTCATTGGCATTGTCGTTAGCCTTGAAAGTGAAGGTGTAGTTGTCGCCTTCGAGGTTGTAGTTCAGGTCGTAGGCGTAGATACCCTTAACCACTGGTTGCTCAACGCCGTCGGTAGCAAATTTCACGATGTTGGCGTCGCTTCCAGCGAGATAAGCGTGGATGTCCTCACCAATGACCTTAGCACCGGCCCATGCGAAGTCGGCGGTGTTGGCAGTGATAGCCTTATCTGTGTTGATGTCAGTATTGACTGTGTTCACGAGCTTAGCATTTGCCAGGCCATCGGTGATGTCATAAACCTTGATGCCCTTCACGTCGTTCTTGGTTCCGTAAGGAGCAACCAAGAGCTTGTGACCTGCATACTTGAAGATTTGCATGCCGTTGCCAAGCAGCTCGGTATCGGCATTAAACACGTTGCAATCGGGAATGCCACCGTCGGTAGTAACTGGGAACTCATAGAGCTTGCCAGATTTTGAGCCACCAATGATGAAAGCATGGTCGTTGAATGGCGATACTGCCACCTTGATTGTACCATAGTTGGCAACGTCATAATTGCCGAAGTTGCCTTCGGTAGCCAATGGGTCACCAAGTTCTACCAGAGTGATAGTGTTATTGGCGTTGGCACGGCTGGTGCTTACTACATTGCCTTCGGAAATAACGAAGAATGCAGGCCGCACGCCACGTGTAGAGGTACTATTAGTAGCAATAGGAACGCAAACCACAGCCTCCTTGACGGGGCCACTCACTGCGAGACCTAATCCGGCGTCGGCCCTGTAGAAGTTAGAAGAGTACTGACTCGTGAACCACTCGGTAGGAGTTGCGTCAAAGTCGTTCCAGTAGTAAGCATACATTGTTCCGCGTGGGTAGCCATCGGTGTAGTCGTTGTTGAAGCTGGTGCGCACTGCGCTCACACCCACGAGCTTGTGGTCGGCACTCAGAGCGATAGCACCAATCTGGTTGTAGAAGTTGGGCTGGTCCATGCTGAAGATGCCCTCGGTGCTGAGCTCCTTGACTACCTGCTTGGTGTTGTTGTCAACAAGGTAGAGGTGAGCAAGCTTGCCCTCGTGCGAGAGAACGATAGTTGAGTCGCCATACTGCAATGCTTGCGCCACATTGCCCAGTATGCCGTCGTAGGTAGTACCCTCGTCCTGAGCAAAGACAATCTCGCCAGGAAGCTTGAGATAAGCGGGCTGTGCTGGGTCGGGATAGTTCTCATAAACTTCCTCCTCGGGAACGTAGTTTTCGTTCTCAAGTTTGATGAAAGAGAAGCAGGTGTTGTTGGCGGTAACGGTAGCTGCGATGGGTTCATCGAGCAGCTTATAGCCCTGGGCGGTAGCCTCAAGAGTATAGTTGCCTGGTTCGAGGTCGAAGAAAGCAAAGAATCCGTTCCACTCGTTGTCGACGGTGTAGGTAGCAACCTCGGTGCCGTTCTTCTTGAGAACTACTTGTGCGCCATTGATGGGCAGCCACTGGTCGTCGGTGCCGTAGGCATACTTGTAGAGGTTGTCAACGATTTTCTCGTGCAAGTCCTTCACGGTACCGGCAATCTCGCCCTTGCCTGTGAGGTTGAAACCCCAGTAGGTGGCAACACCGCGAGCCTCGCGGATACCCTCAAGACGGTCGTAGTCGAAGTTCAGAGCGCGGTGACGTGCTGGCTGATAGGTGTGGAAGAAGCCCTCGTTCAGATAGCCTGGAACGCCATGCTTGAGCACGCCCAGGTAGCCGCTGTACTGCTTGCCATTGTTGCGTGTGGCAGTGCTGTAGCTGCCATAGAAGCTGATGTCGCCACGCACGTTCATGCTTGTTGCGCTGTAGTGGCTCTGTGGATCAATCTCGCCCATGTGGTGGAATGGCCACACGGTGCGTGCCATGTCGTCGCTGCCGGCAACACCTGGTCCGTTGTAACCAGCAGGACCAGTGGTGCCAGTGTCGTAGCCGCGATAGAGAATCAGCGGATAATTGGTGCTTGTGCCGTCGGTAGCAGCATTGGAGTGCGACGAGATGAACATGTCGAAGTTGCCCTCTTCTACCTCCTCGCAGATGTCGGCAAGGTTTTTGTTGTAGATGTGATTGGGGTCATAGTCGCTATTTGGTGTGGTGTAAGGCCATGGTCCGTTTGCCTCACGGCTCATTACGATGTTCTCGCTTTTTACCCCCACCGATTTAAGATAATCCTTAATTCCAAAAGCTCGTGGCAGCGTGCCACGTCCTTCATAGAAGCCCAGGGTGTCGGTGTCCATCCATGTAGTGCCCTCGGCATTGAGCTGGCCAGTGTGGGGATGTCCTATCGTTGGCATTGGACGGTCGTTGGCACCATAGCTGCCATGACCGGGATTCAGATAAATGCGGAACTCATCGGTAGTCTTTGCCTGAAGCGAGAAACCAGCTACTACGGCTGCTGCCAGTAAAAGTATATATTTCTTCATAATATGGTTCCTCCTTTATTTAGTAAAGTTAATAATATAGGCCTCGCCGGTGGGAGTAGAGAACGCAATCTTGCCATCGGCAGGAAGGGGGTACATGGCAATCACGTCGTCGCCAGTGAGCACCTGCTTGTCGCCGCTGAGGTCAAGAACGACAACCTCGCTCGAGGTGAATACCTCGCCGTTGTCCTTGCAGTCCATAGCCACTACCATGTCATTGCCCATCCACTTGGGAGCGCGGTAGTTGCCAAGGCTGATGAGGCCACTGCCGTCAAGGTTGCACACATAGGCACCGTTGCCACTGCAGCAGAAGAGCACCTTGCTGGCATCGGGCGAGAGAGAAGCCCAGATGTAGCGGTAGCCGCTGCCCTTGGGTGCGAGCATGCGGGTCTTGCCATTCTGGGTGATGTACATGTAGAAGTTCTGTGTCGAGAGTACCGGTACGCTGACCTGTGCTTTGCCCTCGGCAATAGCTTTCTTCGACATCTTGCCCTTGTCGATGGCAATGGCAGTGTTGCCGTCGATAGCGACAGCCTGCAAGTTGTGAGTGGGTTTTACGAGCTGCTGCTCGGCACCCGTTTCGAGGTTCCTGCATTTGACGGCGGTCATCTGCAAGTGGTTCTTGGTAGACCTCTCACGATAGACAACAGTTTTTCCATCGCTTGAGATCTGTGCATCAAAACCGGCTCCTTGCGCCTGGGTGATGACCTGCGAGGCGCCCGTTGCCAAGTCAAATTTAGTGAGACCACAGTTGTAGTCGGTAGTCACCAGGATGTAGTCACCTTGAGGACTGATTGCTGCAACTTTGTTGGCATTAGATTCTGGAATGTTGATTTTCTCTATCGAAGTCACATTCAAGAGTTGTGCCATCCCACTAAAAGACACGCATAATGCTAAAGCAAATAAAACTTTTTTCATAAATGCTTTGTTTTTTAGTTAGACAAAAAGTTAATTATAAATTGGATGATCTCATTTTCTCTTTATTACCTATGATTTGTGATAGATGTCAATTATTTGCCTCCAAAATTATTAAAAAATATTGAAACTTCCAAAAATAAATTGTAAATTTATAATTGGTTCAAGTTGTTGAAGTCTTGATGCCGAGTTGTGTTAAACTTGTTTTCATGTTTCTCATGTTATGATATGTTTCACCACCTCGATGTCGGCTGGCAGCCAGTCTACGCTCCACAGGTTTCCCTGGTCGAGCCATCGTGCCGCCTCGTGCTCAAGCAGAGTGGGATGCCCTTTAACGATGTGGCACCAGTAGCAATGCATTGTGAGGTGGAATTTAGTGTAGTCCCACTCCACTGTGCAAAGCTTTTCGCCCACTTCGATTGTCATGTCGAGTTCCTCGTCAATCTCACGCTTGAGTGCCTGCTGGGCAGTCTCATGTGCTTCAATTTTTCCTCCAGGGAATTCCCATCCCCCTTTCATGTCGCCATATCCGCGTTTGGTGGCAAGAATTCGCCCTTCTTCGTCGACAATTATGGCAGCCACCACTTCTATGCTTTTATTCATGAGTTTTCTGTTTTATTCCACAAAGGTAAGAAATAACGTGCTTTTGCTCAAAAAAACTTGGTCTTAAATAATTTATAAGGTGTTTTCTGCGTTATATATAAAAATAAAATTATATATAATACCAGCTAAGTCAATGAAAAATATAAAGTTGTGGCAGCGTGTCCTGCTGATGCTCGCCTTGCTGGCGGCCACGGGATATGCCACATGCCATGCCTACGATTTCAGCAGCAATGGCATCTACTACAATATCAATAACACCACTGGGACAGTCGAGGTGACTTGTGCGAGCGACACTTACAACAGCTATAGCGGCCATGTGGTGATACCGTCGCATGTGGCCAACGGCACCACGGTCTATGACGTCACTGCGGTGGGCGACAACGCCTTCCGCAACAGTGCCGGCCTCACCTCGGTAACACTCGGTGACAACATCGTGAGCCTGGGCAAGCGAGCATTCATGGGCTGTAGCTCATTGACAACAATAACAATCACGCCTGCGGTCACTGCAGTGGGAGATTATGCCTTTAATGGTTGCACCTCGCTCGGTGACGTGTATTTCGACAACGACACGCCACTCGAGGTTGGCACTGGTGCTTTCATGGGTTGCTCGGCTCTTGAAAAAGTTGAGTGGGTGTCGAGCGATGAACTGGAAGGCCGTGGAGGTCTTACAAGCCTGGGCACAAATGCATTTGCTCGATGCTCGTCGTTGACCAGAATAATGCTTCCAGGCAACATGCAGCACTTGGGAATCACTATATTTGAAGGTTGTGGAAACTTGAACAGCATTACAGTGATGAAAGAGACACCGTTGTTGCTCCAGGGCGATCCTTTCTCGCTCGATGCGTCGAAGGTCACTATCAAAGTTCCATCATCGGGAACCGCTGGAGCCACTGCCGCTCTTTATGAGAATGCCAATGGCTGGAAGAAATATTCCATTGAGGAATTGCCTTACACTTTTATCGACAGCAATGGTTATCAGTACCTTAAAACCTCGTCCAATTCGGTGTCGTTGACGGGCAAGAGCATTCAGGGCAATGAGGTAGTGGTGAGAAATTCTGTTACAGGCTACAACAGCGACAGGTATTATGTCACTTCCATTGGCGACATGGCCTTCAAGGCTACGTGGCTGAAGCGGCTCGACACCAGCAAAGCCTTGAAGCTCAACAGGCTTGGCGTGGAATGTTTTGCACAATGTAAACAGCTGAACAACGTCGTTCTGGTTGAAGGCATTTCTGATATGGGCGAGAAAGCATTTGCTGGTTGCAGTTCGTTGGCGACGGTTCAGTTGCCATCGACCTTGCGTGATTTACCTCGGATGGCATTTTATGGTTGCACGAGTCTGAGCCAGGTTGACTTGCTGCATGGTGTGTCGACAATAGGCGAGGCCACTTTTGGCAATTGTCCAAGTCTTGTCTCAATCATGCTGCCTCGCTCGGTTACTATTGTCGACTTTGATGCGTTTGAAGGAAGCTCATCGTTGCAGGAAATTGCTGTTGATGCGTTGAACGGCATTTACGCATCGGTCGAAGGCGTGCTGTTTGAACGCCAAATCAGTGATGGGTACCAAGAGGGCATACTTGACAAGATGAGCAAGCTTGTGATATATCCCATTGCCAAGCCCGATGCCAACTTCTATATTCCTTGTGGCACCCAAGAGTTGGGAGAGAATGCCATGAAAGGCGTGATGTATTTGAAACGGCTGGCGATACCTGAGACTGTGGTTGTCTTTGGTGATAATTGTTTTGAAGATGCCAGCATCGAGACCATCAACTACCGTAATTCAAATCCCAGCAACGATAGCACAAGCGGTTTGACTGCAAGTTTCAAGTCGGCAACGAAACTGCAGGTGCCCACCGCAGCCGCAGGAGCTTATCAGTCGCTGGCGGCATGGCAGGGTTTCAAGAGCATCGAAGAGCGCAACGATGTGGAAATATTAGGAAACTTTGCCTATGATTGGAACAGACGCCATCAGGTGACACTTGTCGATGTGCTGCCTGCAGCCGTCAACAGTAGTGGCACTCTCACCATCCCCAATAGCATTGAGCTTAGTGGCTGTAACTATTACGTCACAGAGATGAGTTCCACGTCGACGAGTCATGTGACACAATTGGTGAAAAACTTGAATATTTCATGCGATAGCCTGTCGGCTATAGGCATGGCAGGCAACATCAACCCGCTATCTTCGCTCGCAGCACTGCAAGGGTTTACAGTGAGCAGTCAAAACCCGTTCTTAAAAATAAACGATGGTGTCTTATATAACAATAAAGAGACTATACTATACTTCTATCCACGTTATAAAGCGGCACAGTCGTTCACACTGCCAAGCATGGTCGATACTATTATGCCTCAGGCTGCTGCTTGGAACAACAACTTGAAAGTTGTAAATTTCAACAACAAACTCTCATTCATCGGCGCTGAAGCCTTCAAAGGCTGTGCGGCATTGACCACAGTGGGGAAGGCTAAAACGGTATTTGAGATTGGTGTTCGGGCATTTGCCGGTTGCTCTTCGCTCACTACCTTCACTGGTGGTGAGCTACTCGGCGAGATTGGTGCCGAGGCCTTTGTCAATTGCTCGCAGTTGCTGCAATTCCCGCTGTGTCATGGTAGGGTCATGCACATTGGCGACCGCGCGTTCAAGGGTTGCTCTTCGCTCAGGGGAGTTGTGTTCAGCAATACTCTGCGAAGCTTGGGAGACGAGGCTTTTGAGAATTGCTCTTTGCTTGGCAAAGTGTTTTTTACCTCTGAAGTAGAAAACTTTGGAGCTAAAGTTTTCAAGGGTTGTTCTTCGCTCTCCGAAATGTGGCTTTGCAACACTACCGCTCCGCAAGTCGACAACAGTTTCTTCGAGAATGTGTCGTCGGTTTCGTTGTTTGTGCCTGTTGAGGCCTTAGGGCTCTATGGTTCGGCATCGGTGTGGGGCAGTGCAAAAAGCATCAAGGGCGGTTCTTATCTCAAAAATGGGGTTGATGTCAATGACGATAATATGACCAATGCCGCCGATATCACCTTGATATATTCCTACTTTCTGGGAGATCTCGCCAGCGACTACGATGGAAACTTTGATGTTAATCAAGATGGAACTGTGACGGCCTATGACATAACATTGATATATGACTACATACTCACTGGCGTTGACATTTCTACAGCCTACACCTTTAGGGGTGTGACTGTAGGATACATTAAGAACACTATGTCTCTTAACGACTCTCCTCAGGTGCTGAGAGCTGTAAAAAACAGCACCGGTCAAACCCTGAGCAGCGGATTTCAGGGCTATGTCGACAACCCTGCCGTCGCTGGCATCACCCCGGGCTACACCCAGGGAATGCAGACGGTTGAACTGGCACCCCTTGCTCCAGGCTATTTCACTCTGGTGCTCATAGCCAGCGACGGTGTCAATAGTTATTACCGTGCCTATCCGTCGGTAGTTAATCCGTGATGAGTAGACATCAGGTATCAGACATCACAGACTTGAGATATGAAAAGCCTGCTGCAATTGCGGTGTGCTATGAGCCTGTCTCCATCAATATGTGCATTGATTTAAGCAATCGTTTGTCTTGGGGTTTTACTCCATTAATTTGCTTCTCATTTTGACTTTAGAAAGTTTTGCTGTATTTTTGCAAAAAAATAAAAACATTCATTATAAAACACTCAAATAAAAAGAAACTATGAAGATTTCTAAAGTTCATGCAAGAGAGATTCTTGATTCTCGTGGCAACCCCACAGTGGAGGTTGAAGTAACCCTCGAAAACGGCGTTATGGGACGCGCTTCGGTGCCAAGTGGTGCTTCTACCGGTGAGAACGAGGCCCTTGAGCTTCGTGACGGAGACAAGAGCCGCTATCTGGGCAAGGGTGTGACAAAGGCCGTGAACAACGTCAACACTATCATCGCTCCTCACGTTGAGGGCATGTGCGTGTTCAACCAGCGTGCACTCGATGCTCGCATGCTTGAGCTCGACGGCACCAAGACCAAGAGCAAGCTGGGCGCCAACGCAGTGCTGGGTGTTTCGCTTGCTGCCGCTCACGCTGCCGCTGCCGCCCTCAACATGCCACTGTATCGCTACATTGGCGGTACCAATGCCTATGTGCTTCCCGTTCCCATGATGAACATCATCAACGGTGGAGCTCACAGCGACGCTCCCATCGCATTCCAGGAGTTCATGATTCGACCCGTGGGTGCTACCACCGAGAAGGAGGCTATCCGCATGGGTGCCGAGGTGTTCCACAATCTCGCCAAGCTCTTGAAGGCCCGTGGCCTGAGCACCGCAGTGGGCGATGAGGGTGGTTTCGCACCAGCTCTCAATGGAATTGAGGACGCTCTCGACAGCATCGTTGAGGCAATCAAGAAGGCTGGCTATGAGCCTGGTAAGGACGTGAAGATTGCTATGGACTGTGCCGCCAGCGAGTTTGCTGTAATCGAAGACGGCAAGTACTTCTATGACTACAAGCAGCTTAAGGATGGCAAGCAGAAGGATCCTAACGGCAAGAAGCTGAGCGACGACGAGCAGATCGACTACCTCGAGCAGCTCATCAACAAGTATCCTATCGACTCTATCGAGGACGGTCTCGATGAGAACGACTGGGAAGGTTGGGTGAAGCTCACCGAGCGCATTGGCGACCGCTGCCAGCTCGTGGGTGACGACCTCTTTGTTACCAACGTAGACTTCCTGCAGAAGGGTATCAAGATGGGTGCAGCCAACTCTATCCTTATCAAGGTTAACCAGATTGGCTCGCTCACCGAGACTCTCGATGCAATCGAGATGGCTCACCGCCACGGCTACACCACAGTGACCTCGCACCGCAGCGGAGAAACCGAGGACACCACCATTGCCGACATCGCAGTGGCTACCAACAGCGGCCAAATCAAGACTGGCTCGCTCAGCCGCACCGACCGCATGGCCAAGTACAACCAGCTGCTCCGCATCGAGGAGCAACTCGGCGACAACGCCGCCTACGGCTACACCAAGCTCCGCTAAGCCGGCACAGCACAATGAAATCAAAAAAGGAGGGAGTCCGCCCAGGACTCTCTCCTTTGTGTTAAACCCGAATCGGGCATTAGGATTTATGTTAGATCAGGTTTTATTTTTAGCAAGTTGTAAAGATGTTGTTGAAGGCATAGCGGGCTATGGCGAGACAATATCTGCAGCAAGATGCAAAAATAAAGCTGATATGACATAAACAGACCTAAAAAAACATTCGTCGGCCTAATGACCGATTTGGGTTGAAACCCAAATAAGCTCAAGATTGGTTTTGATTGCATCCACTACAACTCAGGGAAATCTTGCTTGAGAATGCGCGAGAACTTCTCGGCCCCCAAGTCCGACAGATGATCGCTATCGCGAAAATCACGGCCCGCAAAACGGCTGTCGAGCATGTAATCTCCGTATTTCGCATCATACTTGCTCACAAATCTATTTATTACGTCATGCATGATAGCAATCTGCTTAGGATTAATCATGCCAACATATTTCTCCCACATGGGCGGGGTGATGACAATAATGTTTACATTGCGACGCTTGCACCACTCGCCTATTTTGTTAAGATACCGCACGTTGTAATCCACCAGCGACCAATCCTTGCAGCCGTGAGCCTCGACTGTGAACTTTGCCTCCTCGAGCATCGCCGCAGTGTCGAAATGATCGGGTGCTGTAAAGATGCAGCCCCATCCCAAACTGTCGCAGTCGCGGGAAGTGGCTCCGGTGAAGAAATTTTCCACTATACGCTGACACTTAAGGGTGAAACGTGAGAAGTTTGAAATCTCAAAATTATATTTTGAGAAGTTGCTATGCTTGTCGTAGCCGTAATAAATCTTGTAGTAAATGCCCCTGAACCATTCCTTGCCGTCCTCTAGGGGTAGATCAAAAATGTTGGTTTCATCCACAATGACTACCAAGTTCTTGACATTGGTGAGCTGCGATTCAAATTTTGTGAGCAGGAAATAGTCATATTCATGATTTTGCGTCACATTGGCAATATTGAAAATGCTATCGCCCATCACACTGGGCTTTATGCCATAATAGGCGTGAGAATTTCCTGTAATAAGGGTTCGCACGCGGCTGCCATGCTGCGTCATCCAGTCGTTCTTCAAGGTATAGGAGTTGGGAGTGTTGCGCACCACAATTTCGCAGCACCCCAGCAGCACGCCAACGATGGCAAGAAACAATGCAGAGTATTTTAAAAAACGCTTCATAGCACTACCTTTTTATTTCAGAATTGGAAATACAAGAAAACCTGACTCGTTTCTTGCCACAGCAAGGTGTAGAGGACAATCAGCACATAGAGTGTCCACCTCACCCACCGCTTGGCGAAAATCTTACCCGAAAGTTGAAGCACATGCTGCTTGTCGCGCTGTATCCACTCCACAACCATGAGCATCAAGCACAACAATAGCTGCCACTTGCCAATGACGTAGTCGAAGTGAAATATTGAGCTGCTGCACATGTGGCTGATGAAGCTACATGCCGTGCTGATGTCGGGAGCACGGAACAAAATCCAGCCCCACGTCACCAGGAAGAATGTGAACACTATCATAACAACTTCATTGAGCGAAGGCAGCAAGCGATTGTAGCCCACACTGTGCTCAAACTTGCTCTTTAATGGCAAGAAGCGATAGAGCGCGCAAAATGTGGCATGAAAGAGTCCCCAAAGCACAAACGACCATTCGGCGCCGTGCCACAGACCACTAATGAAGAACACCACATAGAGATTGAAGATGGTCCTGCCCAAGCCACGCCGGCTACCACCCATAGGAAAATAAACATAATCGCGAAACCACGACATCAATGAGATGTGCCAGCGGCGCCAAAACTCTGGCAGGCTGCGCGAAAGGTAGGGGATGTCGAAGTTCCTCGATAAATTTATGCCAAATAATCGCGCACAACCTATAGCTATGTCGCTATAACCCGAAAAGTCACAATAAATCTGAAATGAGAACAAAACACTGCAAACAACCAAGTTGAACGCAAAATGGTCGGCATAATTGTTCCACACGCCATCTACAACCCCGGCTATTGAGTCGGCTATGATTAGCTTCTTGAAAAAGCCCCACAGCATCTGGCGGCAGCCATCTACCGCCTTGCTGTAGTCGAAGGTGCGCGGCTTTAAGAACTGTGGCAGCAAGTTGGTGGCTCGCTCAATGGGGCCCGCCACAAGCTGTGGAAAGAAGCTGATGAAAGCAAAGAAGGCCACCATGTCGCGCACCGGCTCTATCTTTTTGCGATAGACATCAATTGAGTAGCTCAATGCCTGGAAGGTGTAGAAACTTATTCCCACCGGGAGAATGATGCTTGCCGTGGGCCAGTCGAGCGTCAGGCCAAACATGGCAAACACATCATTAAGACTGGTTATGAAGAAGTTGTAATACTTGAAAACGGCCAATATCGAGAGGTTCAGGACAATGTTGGCGGCACTCACCGCTTTTTGACATCGGCGCCTGCCCTCACATCGCGCTATCAGCAAGCCGCTCGCATAGCTGCAAAGCGTGGTGATGGCTATCAAGACCAAGAACCTCCAGTCCCACCATCCATAAAACACATAACTTGCCACCACAATCAGCATGTTCTGCTTTTTGGTGCTCCTAAGCACAAACCAGTAAAGCAAAAATACCAATGGCAAGAAAATGATAAATTCTATAGAATTAAACGACATTGTGCGGGATGTAGTAGAAAAATAATTTACAAAGGTATAAAAAATGAAATGAAAACAGAATACTTATTGCCAATAAACTTTTTCAGTGTAAAATTTGCCCGCAACCAACAAAAACACTAATTTTGTACTTTAAAAGAAAAGTCAAACAGCAGAGCACCAATCCATTAACTCTTGCAACAAGAGGTTTTCAGCATTAATGTAACTACATTTCTTGATTAAACACCAACGACTAAGATGGCAAACAAAAATAACACAGTTGTTGATTACTACGACAACATTGCCGATGACTACGACAACAGCCGCTTCGGGGGCAGCTACGGACAATTCATCGACTACCAGGAGCGGCGCTTGCTCAACAAGCTCATAAAGCCAATCCCTGGCGGCAAGCGTCTGGAAATAGCGTGCGGCACGGGCAGGCTCACTGGCTACGCCACCCATGCCCTCGATGCCAGCGCAGCCATGATGAAACACGCTCAGCAGCGGCATCCGCAGGTCATGTTCCGTCAAGCATCGGCGGCCGAAACTGGATTCGACGACAACATGTTCCACACCATCTACTGTTTTCACTTGATGATGCACCTTGATCCATCTCTCATCCAGGACATAATCACCGAGGCACACCGCATCCTCAAGCCTGGTGGCCGTTTCATCTTCGACATCCCGTCACAGAAGCGGCGCCGGCTCATCCACCACAAGCACCAAACATGGCATGGTGGCACCGATTTATCCAAAGACGATGTGCTGAAAATGACATCACACCTCTTTGACCTGGGCAGCACCCACGGCATCATGATGATGCCAGTACACAAACTACCAACAAGGCTGCGCAGCCCCCTGCGTGCATGCGACTATGCCCTTGCCGGCTGCTGTCTCCTCAAGCAATACAGCTCTTATATAGCCTACGAGCTAATCAAGAAATGACAAATGCCCCTTGAAAATTTATAAGGAGGAAATCTTGTTGTGGATTTCCTCCTTAAATTATTATCTATCAAGGCTCTAAACTGGTCAAAATTTATTTTGTTTTCTTTATTTCAAACGACTTGAGTCCCTGTTCTTCCTGCTTGATTATTACTGGCATTCCCACTCGGGCGTATTGCTCCTTGAGGGTGATGATGTCGGGGTCGCGCAGACGTATGCACCCCTCGCTGGCACGTCCGGGGACGGAGTTCTCGTTGTTGGTGCTGCCGTGGATGCCAATGCCATGATGGCCTGGGGTGACAAGGCGCAGGAACCAGTCGCCGTAGGCGAGGATTGCCCCACGGCCGTCGCCGAAGTCATGTGTCCAGTCCTTGGCAGGCTTGATGGCATCGATGACGAAGGGTTCTCCAGGTTCGCTCTCGGGAGTGCGCATGTCGCCGGGTTTCTCCTTTTGCCCCTTGTTCAGGCTCAGGCACACGGGGAACTGCGCTACAGGCACGGTGTCGCCGCCAACCGGGGCATAGACGGTGAGCAGGAGGTCTTTCTTCGACACTACAATGAACGTCTTGCTCTTGTCATACTCGCCCTTGTAGATGTCTTTATACTGCTCGGCTACAGACTTTTTTATCGAGTCTTGCGAGGAGTCTTTCTTCTCTTTGCCACCACCGCATCCTGCCGCGCTCAGCAATACAGCCACAGCAAGAACCGAAGCTAAAAATTTTTTCATAATTTATATTATTTTACTGGCACTGCCCGGGCGTGAGCTTTGAGCTCCCAATCCCAAGGACCTTGAGTTTCGTTCTTGATGATTACGGGCATGTTGATGTAGGCATAACGCTCCTTGAGCAGGATGATGTCGGGGTCGCGCAGACGTATGCATCCCTCGCTGGCACGTCCAGGGACTGAGCTCTCGTTGTTGGTGCTGCCGTGGATGCCAATACCTTTGTGACCAGGAGTGACAAGGCGCAGGAACCAAGCACCGTAGGCCTTGATGCTTCCCCTGCCGTCCTTGAAGTCGTGATACCAAGCCGAAGCGTCCTTGATGGCGTCGATGTAGAAAGGCTTTGCTGGAGTGCACTCGGGTGTCTTCATGTCGCCACGGCGTTGCTTCTGCCCCTTGTTCTTGCTCAAGCAGGCAGGGAACTTGGCCATGAGCAAGGTGTCATTGTTTATGACGCCATAAACATATAGCCTGAGTTCGGTTTTGGAAATGACTATGAATGTGTTTTTTTTATCGATTTCGGGGGTCTGGTAAAACACTGTCTGGTCGCTCGGCTTTGTCGCATGCTCAGCATCCACTATCTGGGCATGGGCTACAATGGCAGCCACAACAAAGATTGCCAGTAAAAGAACTTTTCTCATAAAAACATTATTTTGTGGTAATCATTAGTTGTCACAAAGGTATAAACATTTTGGAACTTTACCAAAAAACATAGAAAAAACGTCTCTTGCGGGTCGAGAATAAGGAGTAGAGAAGAGCTTTTATTGAAAAAAATTATAAAGAAACGGTTTTTTTATGTAGTTTTGGGGGCATTATAGCGTCTAACGGGTAAAAGAAACAAATAAATGGAAAAAACAGAGGCCAATTTTAGGAAACTCTTGAACGAGCACAAGAGCACTATCTACTCGGTGTGCTACATGTTCTCAAAGGATCAGGACGAGGTAGAAGACCTTTTCCAAGAGACCCTTATAAACTTGTGGAATGGTCTCGACAAGTTTGAGGGACGGAGTGGCACTGGCACATGGGTGTGGCGCATAGCCCTTAACACCTGTATCAACAGCGACCGCAAGAAGAAAAAGCGTGTTGACACTGTTCCCTTGACTTTTGACACCGACTTCCGCGACGATAATAGCGTTGAGAACCGTCAGGTGAAGCTTCTACACCAGCGCATCAGCCGGCTACAGCCCTTCGACCGCGCCATCGTGCTGCTGTGGCTCGAGAACATGAGCTACGACGACATCGCGGCAATCGTGGGCATCAGCACCAAGGCCGTGGGAGTGCGCCTGGTGCGCATAAGAGAGCAATTAAAAAACATGAATGACAACTAATTAAGAGAGACATAAGTTATGGAGAAAGATAACAACATGAATGAGCTTGAGCAGATGCGAGAGCAGATGAACATTTTTAAAAGCCGCCTCGATAAGCAGCAGATTATCAATGAACAGCTTGTGCGAAATTCCATGGGCAGCAAGCTGTCGTGGATTAAGAATTTCGTATTGGGCGAGATTATCTTGGTTCCAATTTTGCTCATCATCATGGCAACATTTCATGCCAGCGAGGGATTATCGTGGTGGCTCTTCGCATTTCTTGCCGCGGGACTCATCATCGACACGACAGGCGATTTCATCATCAACCGCATCCCCAAGAGCCAGTTGCTTGGTGGCGACCTCGTTGCCACAAGCCAGCGCTTGACAAAGATGAAAAAGCAGCGCACCTCATGGTTCATCGCCGGAATGATTTTTGTGACAATCTGGCTCGTGTGGTTCATCATCGAGATTGTAATGCGTCTTGATGATGGCTGCAATCTTCCCGACCACAACATTGTGGTGGGAATCATGGTGGCAGGAATCGCCATAGGGGCTCTGATAGGCATTTTTGTGGCATGGCTCATCTTCCGCAAGATGCAGCGCACCAACAATCAGCTCATCGAGCAGATTAACCAGGTGATAAATGAAGATTAGGCCACAGGCGTCGCTACAACGAGGTCGTTTCACGCCGCGACCATTACCTCATGCAAGGCGAGGTGAAGAGCGACATTGAGTTGATGAAGCGTCTGCTCGATGAGCGAAATGTTGTGGAAAATCAAGTAAATTCATCAAATTAACAAATAATAATAATATAAAACCACATTTTTTATCAATTATTAGCTAATTTTGTAGGTTTAAAAAATCTTGATTGACAATAGAATTCAATTTTTATATCATTAATTAATGTTTTCCAATATGAAACTAAGAAAAATCTTTGCAGTAGCCATGATGCTTATAGCATTTGGCTCAATGGCGCAGATTATGCCTATCCAGAACGACCCCACCGTTCGCACCGGCAAGCTGCCCAATGGTCTGACTTACTACATCAAGCAGAACAACTGGCCTGAGCACCGCGTGAACTTCTATATTGCTCAGCGAGTGGGTTCGCTTCAGGAGGAGGAGAGTCAGCGTGGTCTTGCTCACTTCCTTGAGCACATGGCCTTCAACGGCTCGGTGAATTATCCTGGCAACGGTGTGATTGACTACACCCGTTCGCTCGGTGTTGAGTTTGGCCGCGACTTGAATGCCTACACCAGCGTGGACCAGACAGTTTACAACATCAACGATGTGCCCAGCACGCGTGAGAGCGCTATCGACTCTTGCTTGCTCATCCTCAAGGACTGGTCTAACGGCCTCTTGCTTGAAGATGCTGAAATCGACAAGGAGCGCGGCGTTATCCACGAGGAGTGGCGCGTGCGTTCAAGCGCATCGCAGCGCATGTTCGAGCGCAACCTCGAGAAGCTCTATCCTGGTTCGAAGTACGGCCAGCGCATGCCCATCGGCTTGATGAGCGTGATCGACAACTTCAAGTATGAGGAGCTTCGCAACTACTATCACAAGTGGTATCGCCCCGACAACCAGGCTATCGTGGTTGTTGGTGACATCGATGTAGACCGCACCGAGGCTAAGATTAAGGAGATGTTCGGTACAATCCCTGCTCCTGCAGCCGATGCAGCCCAGGTTGTTGATGTCGAAGTACCCGACAACGACGAGCCCATCTTTGTTATCGACAAGGACCGTGAGCAACAGATGAACGTCGTACAGATTATGTACAAGACCGATCCCTTCCCCACCGAGATGAAGAGTGATGTTTATTACTTGCTCGTTGACTATGTAATACAGATGGCTTGCGACATGCTTGACAATCGTCTTGAAGAGATGTCGCAAGAGCCCGATTGCCCATTCTTGTCGGCTGGTTCGGGCTATGGCAACTATATCTTCGCTAAGACAAAAGACTGCTTCCAGCTCTTTGTCGCTCCCAAGGAAGGCAAGACCACCGAGGCCATTCAAACTGTTACCCAGGAGGCTCTGCGCGCTGCTAAGCATGGTTTCACCGCCACCGAGTACCTTCGTTCACGTGACGAGTATACAAGCAGCCTTGAGCGTCGCTACAACAACCGCAACCAAATCAACAATGACAACTTCGGTCGCCAGTATTGTGCCAACTATCTTGAAGGAGAGCCTTATCCATCAATTGAATGGAGATATCAATTGATGAATGCTCTGGTTCAGCAGGTTTCTGTTAGCGATGTCAATGAATTCATGACCGAACTCATGCCAGCCAACGATTCTAACCTTGTTGTTATCAATTTCAACCCCGAGAACATAACAATGGTTACCGAGCAGGAAGTGAAGGGTGCTATCGATGCCGCCCAAAGTGCAAACCTCGAGGCCTATGTCGACAATGTAAAGAATGAGCCACTGATGACCGAGATGCCCAAGGCTGGCTCGATTGTGAAAGAGGAATCGAACGCGCAGCTTGGCTTCAAGACTCTCACTCTGAGCAATGGTGCAACAGTGATTCTGAAACCCACCGATTTCAAGGACGACGAGATTAGCTTCTGGGCCGAGTCGAAGGGTGGTAGCTCGCTTTATGGTCCTGCCGACTGGGCCAACTGCGAGATGTTTGACGATGTGATTGATGCCAGTGGTCTTGGGAACTTCAGCAACAACGAGCTCCAGAAGGCTCTTGCCGGTAAGAATGTGAGCATGGGCTTAGCATTGGGCACCTCTTATGAGTACCTCTCGGGAAGCTCTACCAAGAAAGACCTCGAGACAATGTTCCAACTGGGCTACCTCTATTTCACAAGCATCAGCAAGGATGAGAAGGCAGTAAACAGCATGTTGAGCTCAACCGAGACCCAGCTCAAGAACAAGAGCATAGTGCCTACTGCAGCCTTCGGCGACAGTGTGTCTTACACTATCTATGACCACAACTGGAGAAATCGTCCATTCGAGGCCGAAAACATCAAGGATGTGAACTATGACCGCATCCTCCAGATTGCCAAGGAGCGCACTGCCAATGCAGGTGAATTCACATTCTACATCGTTGGTAGCTTCGACGAGGCAACTATCAAGCCATTCATCGAGCAATATATTGCATCGCTGCCTGGCAAGGCCGGCCAGGGTGAGAACTTCAACGATGTTACTACATTTGCCAAAGGAAATGTGGTGAATGAGTTCTCTAAAGCAATGGAAACTCCTATTGCTATTGCCGTAATGATGTGGCACGCCGACAATGTTCCTTACACTATGGAGAATGAGATAAAGGCCGATATCGCAGGACAAGTGCTTGAGGCTATCTTGCTCAAGAAAGTTCGCGAGGATGAAGGTGCTGCCTATTCTCCCAACGGCTATGCCATGTTGTCGATGGTGGGCGACAATCCACATGCACAAGTTGTGGCTTCGATTGCTATGACCCCCGACAAGAAAGACCTTGTGCTTGGTATCATGCGTGAGTCGCTCGCTGAGATTGCCAATGGCAACATCGAGGCCGACGCTATGCAGAGAATCAAGGAGAAGATGCTCAAGGACTACGACACCAATGCCAAGAGCAATGGCAACTGGCTTGGTATCTTGAGGGAGTACTACCGCTACAACTATGATGGCTTCAACGGTTACAAAGACGTTTTGAATGGCATTACTGCTGCCGACGTGAGCAACTTTGTGAAGAACTCTATCCTCAACACCAACAACCGCATTGAGGTGATCATGACCCCCGAACAGTAATGTACAATTTATAATGCACAATTCATAATTCTCTCCACTCTCTCCTCTTGTGCATAAAGAAAGGATGCGCTACACAATCACGTGCGGCGCATCTTTTTTAATACTGTTTTTTTGAAGTTTAATCATTAACTGCTACCATAAAGAGACACTTTCACGAGTTATCGTTAATGTTTTGCCTTGTCTTGAAGCAAATGGCCGGTGGTGAGCAGGCTGGCTCTGAAGTGCGACAACCTCAACTATGCCTAAACTTAAAAACCATAGAACCCATCAAACAAAATGACGAGGACACCAGCGCACCAGCATCCCCGTCTCAGAAAAACTTAAAAATACTTTATTATAGAGAATAGCAATAAAGTCGCAATCAATTTATCTCAATAGCAGATGGGCAGTGTAACCAACATAGCATAGCAAGAAAATAATGCCCTCGATACGGTCAAACCTATGTTTTCCGAAGGTAAACACCACGAGATAGGTCATCACACTGGCCCCTAATGCCACCAGATAGTCGACAATGTTGATGTCGACAATTGTAATGGGCTTGATAGTTGCCGAAAGCCCCAACACAAACAGGATATTGAACACGTTGCTGCCCAGCACATTGCCCAAGGCCAGCTGAGGATTGTTCTTGCATGCAGCCACAATGGATGTGATGAGCTCGGGCAACGACGTGCCTACCGCCACAATGGTAATGGCAATCACAGCCTCACTCATGCCCCAAGACCTTGCCAAGTTTTTAGCAGAATCCAGAAACAGGTTTCCACCATAAATCAGTCCTGCCAGCGATGCTACCACTATCGCCCATAGCATGAGCCTATTCTTGCCAGTGAACTTGCTCTTGGTTGCCTCGTCGACCTCAAGTTGTGCCTGGTTGCTACTCTTTTTCTTTCCCAAAATCACACATGCCATATAGGCGACAAACAAAATCAGGAAAACTACTCCATCGATGCGCGAGACAGTATTCTCCAACATGCCTGGTATTAACTTGTCGCTTGAGAGCAGCAACAGCAAAATCGAGGCGAAAATTCCGAAAGGAATATCACGGCGTTGTGTCATACTTTCAATAGAAAAAGGCAGAATAACCGCCGACACTCCCAGAATGAGCAAAATATTGGCAATGTTGCTGCCCACGACATTGCCCATGGCAACGTCGCCATTGCCATGAAGTGCCGACAAGATGCCCACAAACAATTCTGGTGAGGACGTGCCCATGCCCACTATGGTCAGTCCGATTATAAAATTAGAGATCTTTGCTCGTTGTGCAATCGCTACCGACGAATCGACCAGAAAGTCGGCCGACAGCAGCAATAGCCCTAAGCCTATAATTAGAAACAAATAATCCATATGATTAAAAACTTAAATGTGGATGTAGAAAAGAATATCAGTAGAGAAGGTTCTAATTAGCATTTGTTTCGCTTAAATGAGATGCAAGAGCCAGTAACCAAGCATTCCTGAAAGATAACCAACAATGGCTATGGGTGTAATGCGCTTGGCATACCAGCCAAACGAGACCTTCTCCAACCCCATGACAACAACACCAGCCGCCGAGCCAATGATGAGAATGGAACCGCCTGTGCCAGCGCAATAGGCCAGTAACTGCCAGAAGATGCCATCTACCGCCATGTCGCCCGCAGGAGTGACTGGATACATACCCATGCATCCCGCCACAAGAGGCACATTGTCAACAACACTTGAAATGACACCAATGAGACCCGTAACCACATAGTGATTGCCGCCACTGGTCATGTCAAGCCATTGCCCCAATGCTGTGAGCACTCCTATCTCCTTGAGAGCACTCACAGCCATCAAAATGCCGAGAAAAAACAGAATGGTTGCCATGTCGATGTGCGACAGCAGTCGCGCTACTCGGTGAGATGCCGCCTCGTCTACCTTGAGATGTGCATAGAAAACCTCGGTCGTGATCCATAGCAATGCCAGCACAAACAAGATGCCTACAAAAGGCGGCAAGTTGGTCAAATATCTGAATACCGGAACAAACATTAGTCCACCTATTCCCAAAACAAACACTGTCTTTCGTTCCCATAAGGTTAGCTCGTTCTCACTGGGATTAGGATTATCATTATTGAATCCTGCCGGCAGCAACTCTCCCTTTAGTGTGAACTGCAGGAGAAGAGCTGGTATCACCATTGACAAGAGCGATGGCAGCAGTAGATGGACAACCGCATTGGCAGCAGTTATCATACCACCATTCCACAGCATAATGGTCGTCACATCACCAATGGGAGAGAATGCGCCACCAGAATTGGCCGCTATGACAATGATGGCATCATAGACAAGACGCACCTGACGGTTGGTAACAAGCTTGCGAAGCACCATGATGAGCACGATGCTCGTAGTGAGGTTGTCAAGGACGGCACTCAAGAAGAAAGTCAAGAATGCTATGCGCCACAACAGACGTCGCTTGCTCGTTGTCCTCAATGTGTCACGAACAAAGTTGAAACCTCCATTTTGATCGACAACCTCAACTATTGTCATGGCACCCATCAGGAAGAACAGTGTGGTTGAAGTCTCGCCCAAGTTGTCCTCTAATGCCTGAGCCGCTGCAGTTATAGCATTTTCGGCTTCAGGAAAATAGAGTTTTGGCGAAGCCATAACCAGCACCCAGCAAGCGACAAACATAAACATCGCCACTGCAGCCTTGTTCACCTTAATCACATTCTCCAGCGCGATACACGCATATCCTGCTACAAATACCGCTACAATCGCTATTGTCAACATCACAAAGATTAATATGAATTGTTATTACAGGATTGTACTCACAAGATGCGCTTGATCTCCTTCATAGAATGCAACTTCAGTAATGGGATGATAGGCATACTCTTCACCAAACTGAAGTAGCTGCAATGCCACAAAATTCTTATCCTCAGACACACAAATGTCGAGTTCAAGATTGCCCAGTGGCTTTGTCTGTGACTTGAAAGCCTTGACCGCCGATGCGAGACCTTTGGAGTCGTTCTCGATAATACGCCGCAACGGAGCGATGGCGTCGGAATTATAATTTTTTTTGATTACCTTGACAGGGGAGCCTGTTGGGACATAAACCAATTGTTTTTTCAGGCCGAAAAAGATGGATTTAACTGTCAGATTATTATTGTTCAATAGGGCTTGGCCCATAGGTAATTTATTGAAATTTGCCATGATTTATTATCTATTGTGTTATATTATATTATATTATTGTGTCAAGTCGCGTGGACAATATCCACACAACTAAATTGCCATGATTATCACACGGCTAAAAAAAGGAAAGAGTGATTAATAAAAGATTGTGACTTTGAGTGGTGTTCCGTTTCAACGTCTAATCACCTACAACTCTCTACGGAGATATATTCTACGGAGTCTTGGAGTAATGGAGCTGAAAAATTAAACACCTTGGACTCCGTAGGCTAACACAATAGTCGACAAAGTGTTATTACATAATAGTTAACAGTTCTTGGTTCACGTAAGGGGTGGGTAAGTCGCTCAACGACAAATTGCCCCGTTATAGACAGAGGAGCATAGATGTTGTCAAATAATCGGTTAACTGAACGACGCAGAATAGTCGTGCGCATCAACGTCGTGCGGTACTTTGCAGGTGTCACCAGTCGAGAGTTTTGCGATGGCACGATTGCGGGTATCTGAGCTGGAGCGCTCAAAATCCAACATCCATCATGGGAGTTGGGTGTAGAATCATCACTGCACTTTAACTGGCCACTCGATAGTTTAGGACCACACGCAGCATCTCGCTGTGTGACAGAAAGGGCGGTGACACTCATCAATGCCATCATCACGCACAATGCCCATATCCTAAAACTTGACTTCATAACGATGTTTCAAAGAAATCGGTTACAAAAGTACAATGATTAATCCATATCACCAAATATGTAAGTCAGTTTTCAACTATTTCTTATAATACTGTCTACACTGGTATAATGAGTAAAATGTTCCATCTGCCCTTGCCAGCCATCAAAGTTGTGCGTTACCACCCGATATTTTCCCTCCACAATAGAGATAGCGCCCTATCGATAGGACGCTATCTTTCTTATATAAAGTTTTGAAGTTTAATCATTAACTGCTACTTTGCGAGCAACTTTCACAAGCTTATCGTTAGGAGTTTTATTGCAGTTAATGTTTTAATGTATATTCACTTGGTCGTGAGCAGCCTCTTGCACAAGCGGCTCAGCGACTCGGGTGTGATGCCTAAATAGGAGGCTATAGCACGATTTGTGAGGCGGTTGTGGATGTCGGGGAATCGGCTCGACAATGCCAGGTAGCGCTCTTGTGGAGTGTGGCAGCAACTATCAATTGCTTCAAGCATAGCCTTGTAGGCAACAGCCTCGCCAAGTTTCATTCTCAAGTCGGCCCCCATCAACTTGTCAACCTGATGAATGGGCAATTGATATAACGTTGAGCTCTCGAGTGCCACAATGTCGACAGGACTGGGGGCGTGGTTGCGCATTGCGCTGTAGCATGCCACCAGATCGCCAGTGAAGGCGAAAGAGACGATGCGTTCATGGCCTCGGGTTGTGAACCGGGAGTATTTTATCGAGCCACTTGTGAGCAGTCCTATCTTATTGTCCTTTTCACCCATGTGACACAGGTACTGGCCCTTGACAAGCTCCACTTTTTTACCTTTGTTCAGCAACAGGTCTTTGGCGGCGATATAAAAGTCTTTACTGGTAAAATTTAGGTATGTCATACTCTTTTTCTTGCAAAATTATAAATAGCAGCATTAACTGGGGTTGACATCAATCAACATCAGGTTCATCAACGATTAGAAGTTGATAGCCGTCAATGCCCCGAGTAGCCATAATGCCGCCTCAATCATTAGACGCAATAACCCTCATTTTTGTTTCAAAAAAAAGCGAGAAAGATTGAAATTATTGATTTAAATCAATGCCTTAGTGCAAAAAAAAGAACCTACAGAAGTTGATGTATTAGTTTTTTCACTATTTTTGCAATGTGAAACACATTATTAATTATTAACCCTATAATTTTTATTCGCGCGTATGAAAAAGATTACTCTTTTACTTCTTGTTGGCTTTGTGGCAATGTTTGCACAAGCCGGTGTTCTCAACCAAGACAAGGCCGCTAAACTGCAGAATGTCAAAGCCAATGTGGCTGTGAAGGCCGATGGCGACATTGTGACGCCTCCTGCCGGTGCCGAGGAAATGCTCTACTCTTTCCAGGGACATGACACCTATATCGACCAAGACAAAACTTTCGAGGTGTTTGTGGTTGTCGACAACAACGACATCTACATCAAGGGTCTGAGTGAGTACTTGACCGATGGCTGGGTAAAGGGTACCATTGCCGACGATGTTGCCACATTCCCCGCAGCCTATATGGGTGTGTTTGAATTTTGGGGTGACCAGTATGAACTCAACTTCGACGGTGCCGAATTCACCATGAATGACGATGCCAGTGTACTCACTGCTGCCGACGGTTACACCACCAGCGTCGAGGGAGAGCTTCTCGACGAGTTTATCAATGTAACCCTCACCAAGGTTCAGCCCGAAATCGCGACACCTGCCACTCCCACGATCACCAATTTCACCGAGGACGATTATGGCCACTATGTGCTGATGACCATTCCCGCTACCGATGTTGACGGCAACGAAATCTTTGCCGCACTGCTCAGCTATCAGTTGCTCATCGACCGCAATGGCGAGCAAAGTGTGTATGAGTTCACCACCGACAACTATGAGTTCCTTGAAGAGAACATGACTGTAGTGCCTTACAACTTCACCGACTATTACGATATCGATGTGGCCGGCAAGCAAGTTTATCTCTATGGCGACATTGATGAGTGGAATGCCATTGGTGTGAAGAGCATCTACACCGTGGGCGACAAGTCACGCGAGACTCGTGAGAGCGAAATCTTCTGGTATCAGCTCAAGCCAACGGCCATCGATGCTGTGGGCACCACTGGCGTGGTTGAGACCAGTTACTACGACTTGCAAGGTCGCAGGGTTGACGCCCGCGCCACAGGCCTGCTCATCAAGAAGGTGGAAATGAGCGATGGCACTACCCGTGTTGAGAAAGTGATGCGTTGATCACACGCAGTAGTTGATAATACACACAATAGCGCCCTGTCACATTGGGGGGCCTGTGCTCACCACTAATCCAACTTCACTATCGTTTGGCACCTATGCTAGTGAAAATAACCCTCCCTCATTGAAAAAGGTCGCTCCCGGCAACATGGGGGCGACCTTTTTTTTCTCTGCTTTGTGGAATTGTGAATTTTTTAGTACTTTTGCATCACATTATCTACGTAAACATTTTTAAAAGTGATGAATACCAATCTTGAACAATTGCGCGATTATATGCGCAGCAAGGGCGTCGATGCCGTCATCATCCCGGGCACCGACCCACATCAAAGTGAATATGTGAGCGACCATTGGAAATTCCGTGACTGGGTGTCAGGATTCACAGGCAGCAACGGTACAGCAGTTGTAACACTTGATAAAGCAAGCCTGTGGACCGACTCACGCTACTTCCTCCAAGCCGAGATAGAGCTCGAAGGCAGCGGCTTTGAGTTGCAAAACGTGGAGTATCGTGGCGAGTTGGCGGTAATCATGCAGTGGCTTGCACAGGAATTGGAGGAGGATGACACGCTTGCCGTTGACGGGCGACTTTTCACCTTGCGTGAGGCCAACAGGCTTGAACAAATATGCGGCGAGAATGGTTTTCTCTTTGCCACCGATTTCTATCCTGCCGATAGGATTTGGAACGATCGGCCCTCGCGACCCATGTCACTTGCCTTCGTGCACGATGAGGGTTATGCCGGTGAGGACGTGGAGAGCAAACTCACACGCACCATGGAAAAGGTTGAAGAGACTGGTGCCGACAGCATCCTCATTACAGCACTCGACGACATCGCATGGCTGCTCAACCTGCGTGCAAGCGACATTGACTTCACTCCGGTGGCCATCGCTTTCCTCTACCTCAGCGACAAGGACCGAGTGGTCTTCATCGACAGTTCAAAGGTGACCGGTGAAGTGAAAGAACACTTAGGACAATACAAGGTGAGAATCAAGGACTATGACGAGGCTTATAAGTTCCTTGAAAAACGCAATGTTAACAACACTATACTGCTCGACCCCGACAAGGTGAGCGACACTATGGGCCAAATGCTCATGTGCGACAAGATTTATGGCACTTCGCCTGTCGAGGCTCTCAAAGCCATTAAGAACGAGGTTCAAATCGAGGGATTCCGCAAGGCGATGGAGCGTGACGGAGCGGCACTTGTGCGACTGTTCATGTGGATTGAACAAAATGCCGCCAGAGGCACCATCAACGAACTCGACGTGTGGGAGCAAGGCAAACTGGAACGCGGCAAGAGCGACCTCTATCGTGGCGACAGTTTCGAGATGATTTGCGGCTACCGCGAGCACGGAGCCATCGTGCACTACACAGCCAATGCCGAGAGCGCCAGCACCTTGCAAGGCGAAGGACTGCTACTCGTTGACAGCGGAGCACAATACCTAGACGGAACTACCGATATCACCCGCACTGTAACACTTGGCAACCCCACCGCTCAAGAGAAGCACGACTTCACCCTCGTACTCAAGGGCCATCTCGCTCTGAGCCGTGCCAAGTTCCCTGTGGGCACCACGGGAGTGCAACTCGATGCACTGGCACGCATGCCTCTGTGGCAAGAGGCGATGACCTACGGCCACGGCACAGGTCACGGTATGGGTCACTTCCTGGGATGCCATGAGGGACCTCACAGCATCAACGGACGCCTCAATCCTGTTGCGCTGCAACCAGGCATGGTGACCAGCAATGAGCCAGGACTTTACAAGGAAGGCGAGTATGGCATTCGCACCGAGAACATCCTGCTTGTTGTAGAAGGTAAGAAGACCGAGAAATTCGGCAACTTCCTCGAGTTTGAGACATTGACCCTCTTCCCCTACGACTCTCGTCTAATCGACACCACAATGCTCACCCCCGAGGAAATCAAGCAAGTCAACGACTACCACACAATGGTCCTCGAGCGACTCACTCCCTACCTCAACGAGGAAGAAGCCGCTTGGCTTTCAATAAAATGCAAAGCACTTTAATAATGCATAATGCACAATGCATAATGCACAATCTTTTAATGCTCAATTAATGAAGACTGATTCTGAGAATATAATTGTTGTTAAGAGCAAAAAATTTGCCCTTAAAGCGATTAAGCTCTATCGTTTCTTAATTGATGAGGAACGCGAATATGTGCTTTCAAGGCAATTTCTGCGTTCGGCAACAAGCATTGGTGCTAATGTGAAAGAAGCGATTAGAGGTCAAAGTGATGCGGATTTTGGGGCTAAAATGAATATTGCATTAAAAGAGGCAAGTGAAACAGAGTACTGGCTAGAATTAATGCAAGAGAGTGAATATATTCCCTTTGAAAAAGGGGAGGAAACAATAAATGATTGTAGAGAATTAATAAGAATTCTAACGGCAATAGTAAGATCAACTTTTGATAAAAAATAATATTCATCGTGCATCGTGCATTATGATTAAGATTTAATTAATTGTGCATTGTGCATTATGAATTATGCATTAGATTAATTATGGCAATAATAAGAAATGTAAGGGGATTTACCCCGAAGATAGGGCATGGCACTTTCCTTGCCGACAATGCAGTAGTGGTGGGCGATGTTACCATTGGCGACGAGTGCAGCATCTGGTTTGGTGCTGTGCTGCGTGGCGACGTGAACACCATCACCCTGGGCAACCGAGTTAACGTGCAAGACGGCAGCGTGTTGCACACACTATATCAAAAATCAACCATCGAGATTGGCGACGATGTGTCGATAGGCCACAACGTTACCATCCATGGCGCTAAAATTCACGACATGGCTCTCATTGGCATGGGCAGCGTGGTGCTCGACGATGCCGAGATAGGGGAGGGCGCCATCATCGCCGCAGGCAGCGTGGTGCTCAGTGGCACCAAGGTGGGTCCTCATGAGCTGTGGGCTGGCTCACCTGCCAAGTTCAAGAAGATGGTCGACCCAGCGCAGGCCCGTGAAATCAATGTCAAGATAGCCAAGAACTACCTGATGTACAGCACTTGGTACGAAGAATAAGTAGTAAGTGTTCAGTGTCAAGTGGCTACGCAGAGAAGTCTGACATTTGATAACTAAAATAAGTTGCAAGTGATAATAAATTCGCTTGCAACTTCTTTCCTGTTTTCCGCATAGTTTGATTTGCAAAAAAACGTCGCTTGAAAATCA